>NZ_CAWUDP010000021.1:0-123443 GCF_963920835.1 Scytonema sp. PCC 10023 | reverse complement strand
GAAGTGATCGCAATTATTATAGTCCACGTCCTAATTAGACTGGCTATAGCTATAACTTACAAGATTGAGTCGAAGGGCGGGTTGATGATTATGCTACCTACCAAAGATATCAAGCCATCTCAACGTTGCCCAAAATGTGGAGCAGTTCATAAAGAATGGGCAGAATTGTCAAATCGTCATCACCTGTGTTTATGTTGTGGTTTTGATGTGCCACGCGACGCAGGCAGTGCAATGGTGATGTACAACGTTGTCACAAAGGCGCAACCGGTGTTGGGAACCAACCTCGACAGTCTCGGATGTCTAAGCTCTACCTCAAAGACTGGTAAACGAAAGAATACCGGATCAATGAAGCAACTTGGGCAAGTGAGGAGACACAAATCCAGCAACATAGCGGAACCGGGCGAAACCCCGTCCGCCGGGAGCGGCGGGGTAGTTCATTCAAGCAATGTGTACAGCACTATTGAGGCACACCCCCAAATTCTATTTAGGGGATTCTGGCGCTTAAGTTGGGATTAGCTTTTCGCTCGGTTTTGTTTTGCACAAAACAGCTATTTGGCTAAACTTTTTCAGCTATAAGGAGAACCGCTCTACCGGGCAATCAGGACACGGGCTTTCGTACAGACGCCCTCTATGGGCGTCTTTACTTACTTGTCTCGCGGTTTAAGGTCATCGCTTTCATGCCTCCAAAAAGAACGGCTCCGTCCTCGGAACATATAGCCTGAATTATAAATTATGAATTACGAATTTGATTGAATGCGGCGTCTTTGAGCAGAGCCTACGATTTTTAGAGCCATGGACTCTATTTGATGGTAAAGCGATCGCGGCATAAACCAGAGAAAATAGGCAGCGGCTAAGGTGATAAGCGTACGGTGTGGTTCTTCCAGTAGGATGCGCCAATAAGTAGATAGAGCTCGATGGGTGAACTCAATAGCTGTTGTACCATCTTTCAAAGTGACTCCCCTTCGAGCTAAATGCCGCAGTTGATAAGCCATAGCTATCTTTTCCAACTCAGCCATTGATTCTGAAGGTACGTAAGCGTGTGCTTTTTCCAGCATCCTTTCCCAGGACTTTAACTTTTTCATCAGTTGAGCTGAAAATCCCTGAGAATTGACTCGGTAAAGCGTCAAGGGTTCAGGAATGCCCTCAATCAGCCATTTGGTTTTCATCGCAATCCGCAACCAACATTCGACATCTTCCGAAGGGTGCAATTGCCGATCATCATCAAAATAAAAGTTTTCTACCGTTCCGTAAAGATTATCTTGGAATGCAATATCTTCCAGCGTTTCTCGCCGAATCACAGGTACCGAGCCATTCCCAATTGGGGTACGACAAAGTAAATCAAGCGGAGTAATTTCCTTGAGCTTGGTGATTTGATAAATACCTAAAGGTTCCCCTAATTCATCGATAAAAGCAGAACGACAAAAACTCACCCCTACTGCTGGTGAGTTCTCCAGATGTTCAATATGTTTTGCTAGCTTTTCTGGTGCCCATAAGTCATCTGCATCTAAAAAAGCCAAATATTCTCCTTCAGCATTACGGATACCAGTGTTTCGTGCAGCAGCTACCCCTCGGTTTTCCTGCCTAATAATTCTAATTCTGTTATCTGTAAATTGTTGACAAATTTCTACACTTTTGTCTGGAGAGCCATCATCAATGATGAGCAACTCAAAATTTTTGTAGGTTTGAGCAAGAACTGATTGTACAGTAGCAGCTATATATTTCTCAACTTTGTAAACTGGAATGATCACAGAAATTTTCATAAAAACCCCCTATGTCTTTTGAATTTTAGGGAAAACATGACGTGTAGCCCACAATGTAAAAAGAGGCAAGAAAATCAAATGAACTAATAAAACAGATGTAGCTACCCCAATAATTTCCCAGTGATCTCCTAGATGAGCCTTTAAGACAGATGTATCTAGACCAATAGCCTGCAAGTTAACTCCTATCAGGATTGCAATTGTAAATAGCGTAGTAAATATGATATTCCACCGTAGATCTAGGTGAGGTTTACCGACAGCTACTAGCAATTGGGAGGCAGCATCTGCAAAAGGTCGTGGAATCGCTGACAAACAAATCAGTACCACAATTGGGATGGCAGATATCCACTTCTGACCAAAAACAATTGGTACGTAAAAAGGAGCCAAAGTAGCTTGAAGGAGAACAAAAGGAACAATGGTAATGGTAATTGTTTTTAGACTGCTTAAGTAGCATCTCTTGAATTCAGACCATTGAGAGCGAACAGCACATAAATGAGGTAAGATAGCTGAATTTATTGAATTAATCAAACTTAAACTAATTCCTAATCCAGCATTAAAACCAAAGAAATATATCCCTAATTGCTCAATCCCTACAAAGCGACCAACTAGTAAATAATCTAAATTGTTCCTTAATGTTCTTAATAAGGAAACCCCAAGAATATTTTTACCAAAATTTAGAATACTGCTCCAATTCTTTGTGGTAAATCCTGTGTTCAATCGCCAAGAATGCGCTTTGTAGTATACTAACGTTTCTGTAGGTGATGTTAAGACTGCGGGCAAGACAAATGACCATACACCCATACCTAAAACAGCAAATATTGCAGTCAATATGCTGCCAATAATATTTTGAATGCTCTCAGTAATAGCTATGACTTTCAAACGGTTCTCTCTTTGTATGAGAGTCTTTTGTATTATAGATATAGGCCAAATTAAGTAAGCAATTCCTGAGACAATAATTGGCAAAATAACACTTGGACTTTTATAAAACCAAGCTATAGGAAATGCTGCAATAGACTGAATAACAAACAGACTAAAAAAAACTACCCAATTTAACCAGTACGCAGAGTGACACAATTCCTCTAATTCTTCTTCGTCAGCCTGAATAATTTTCGCGCCTATACCTATATCAGCAAAGGTGATTGAGAACTCACGAACTGTCATCACAATTGCTCCTAAACCGTAGTCGTAGGAGCTCAAAAACCGTGCAATGATGACGACTAATCCCAAGCGTAAAACTCTGTAGATGATCTCTGAAATACTCAGCCAGCCAACATTACGAATGAATTGACTGGAGAGTTTTTTCTTAATAACGGTTATCACGGGATTAATGGGTCTCACTACTATCTTTAAGACAACAAAGGGTGACGAAAACTTTACTTTTTGCTACTAGCTACCGTTCAATGGTATCAGCTACTATACCTAATATTGAACCCCGAGCAGCTTTCAATTCTTCCACCGCTTGTTGCAAGGAAGAACGGATTGTTTTACCAAGTCCCGCAACCATCAAAACTCCATCTACACGGTTTGCTAAGATGCTGGTGTCTAAAAGTCCCATGATATGTGGTGCGTCATAGATAACCAAATCATAATTTGTATGGGTTCGCTCCACAAAAGTCTCCATTCTTTGAGATGAGAATAACTGTGTGGGATTTTGTGGCGTCTCACCAGCCGTGATCACAAAAAGATTTTCTTCTCTAGATGCTTGTCCAACAACATCACTAAAATCTATACCTTCAGAAAGTACCTCGCTAAGTCCCTTTGTGTTAACTAAACCTAATGCATGATGTACCTGGGGATGGCGTAAATTGGCATCTACTAGTAGCACTTTCTGACCTGCTTGAGCAGCTATCTTTGCTAAATTCGCTGCTACTGTAGACTTACCATCGCCACTTGTAGCTGATGTGACTGCTATTGAGCGGATAGAAGCTTCTGACTTGAGACAGTTTATCCTGTTATAAAGAGAGCAAAAAGCTTCCGTAAAAGGAGTAGTTTTATACTCCTGATTTTTTGCTTTTACAGTTGGCACAAATCGATATTTGCCTTTTTGGGCTGCATAAGCGAGTTCTTTGTTGGCTGTAGAAATCGGGCGTCTTAATTCTTTGTGAAAAGGAATACCTCCAAGAATTGGCAGTTTAGTTGCACGTTTCACTTCCTCAGGATCGTGAAAGACGTTTTGCCAATTCTCCAGCATGAAAGCAGCTAGAGTTCCTAAAAGTAAACCAGCAACTCCTCCCAAGACAATGTTACGCTCAGTATTCAATCCTACTGGTACAAGTTCACCCATTTTGTTTCGTGGAAGTGTCGCTGGCATAATCACTTCCCAAGGTACATCCTGTTGAGCTGCGTCTACTCGCAGTGCTTCTTGCTTGGCTAAAAGCTGGTTAAGGGTATCGGTAGAAACTTGCAACTCCCTTTGCAAATTGGCGTACTGACGGGAAAGGGCTGGATATTGCTGAATTTGTTGGTTAAGCTCAAGTGTTGCTTTGCTATTAGCTTGAAGGCTGCTTTCTAACAACTGAATTTGGTTAGCGCTATCAGCTAGTTGTTTGATGAGGTCACGCCGAACTGAGTTTTGATAAACTCCTACTTGGGAAGACGCACTCTTTGAAGCGTTGCTTCCTAATGCCAGTTTTGCTTCTTGCTGCACTAAAGGTAGCAGTTTCTGTCGTTGTTCGCGCAAATTTACCATGACTGGGTTGTCATCAGTCAGACGAGCTGACTCTGTGGCAATTCTTGTTTCTATCTCTCGCAGACGAGTGAGTGTTTGTTGATACTGCGGTGATTCACTCAAGGCTGATGCTGCGATCGCTGTATTCTCTGACATTGCCAACTGTTTTTTCAACGAAGCGGAAAGTGACCTAAACTCAGCCAGCCTTCGCTCAGTTTCTCTGCGCTGTGCTTTGAGTTCATCAACTCTGTTGAGCAGTTGTTGTCCCTGAAGTTCAGGGTTGAACATACTGTACTTCTGCTGAAACATTTGCATTTGTTTTTGAAGTGCATTCACCCGCAGTTGCATTTTGGGAATCTGCTGCTCAACGAATTTTATTCCCTGGCGTAAGTTCGTCTGCTGCTGTTCTTTACTGTAGTTTTGATATGCTTCTGATACCCGATCCAAGACATACTCAACTTTTTTCGGATCCGATTCTCGATAGCGAACCTCTATGACTCTTGATAGCTCCTTACCTTTGCCTATGCGGCTAATATGCAGCGTGCCTACCTGATCAGGAGACGCTTTGCCAGACGCATTACTGGCAACAAGCTGGTCATAATTAATTTCTGGATATCGGTTTTTCAGGTCTTGAACGACTGGATTTATTAGCTTTGGGCTCTTTAAAACTTCCATCAAAGCCTGATAATCCAATTCTGTTTTATTCTGTTTAGTGATTTCGTTGACATTTTGCTTCAAAGTTTCGGATAGTAAAACCAGTAACTCACTATCGGTAGTTTTTAGAGGTTCAACTAATATCTGAAACTTGCCTTCATACTTTGGAGTTCGAGTTGCTGAGAAAGCAACAGCCACCGTAGTGACAATCACTGTCGCACTAGCAATCAAACCTATCCGACGACGGACAACAGAGAAAACCTGATTGAAACCCGTACTTTCTTCTTCGCTTTCTGGTCTTCTTCGGAACAAATACGGTTCTTTCAATACACTATTGGGATTTTTCAGGTGCTGCAAGCTTTGTTCCTTAGTTGGCATCTGTTTCCCATTCAAATCTGTTGAATACATGATTCTGTTAATCTATTTCCTAGATGCTGACTTTCGCCAACTTGTCATAAAAATAATCGGGATAACTCTGTGTAATAGTGTCGCGGTTGCTAGAACGTACGGTGGCGTGGGGACAATACAGCTAAAACACAGCAAGATTACGCAGTTATAGACTCTGTACCCGAAATTTCTATAGGTATGTTAGTTCTACTTCTGCAAAAGACTTCCTGTTTCAGGGACAAATCATACCAGATTTTTGCTCTGGTTCGATACCCCCAACATATCTTGCCCCATATGTGATACGTTGTTCTTTACAAAAAATTCATTAAAATGATTTTACTAATGAAGGTAGAGTAAAGTCAAAACTTAGGGGTGATTACAAAATTATTTCTTTGGGCATATCTGTGTAACATGTTAAATGAGATAATCTTTCTACGGTAGGTTTCTTTGAGATACTCATTCAACTCAAGAAACACTTTTTCTGTTCAAGGCATTTTTTTTGACAGCAAATTAATTATTAGAAATAGAGTTGCCATGCACAGACTATCAAGGCTAGCCGAAAAGGTATTTGTTGTCATAGCTCTTTTCTTTTCAACAACTGCCTTGATAGGTATTCTATTGGAAAAGGAGGATGCTGTGGATTTAACCCCAGATCCGTACACTCCAATCCTTTTTATGGGAGTTTATTTGGTGACTTCCCTCCTGATTGTTCAGAGGTGGAAGCGTTTTGTGCGCGTTGCACAGAAGGACATTTGGATTTGGCTAATTATAGGGATTGCATTAGCATCAGCGTTGTGGACAGTGGCACCAGACATTACGCCACGTCGTAGCGTACTTCTTTTAGGAACAAGTGGATTTGGAGTTTACTTAGCTACACGTTACAGCTTGCGGGAGCAACTACAATTATTAGCGTGGGCGTTCGGGTTAATAATTTTACTGAGTTTTGTGTTTGCTATTGCATTGCCATCTTACGGTTTAATGACCTTTCAGGAAGGAGGTGCTCATGAGGGAGCTTGGCGAGGTATCATAACGCACAAAAACACCCTGGGCCGCCTCATGAACATGAGCGCTATAGTTTTTCTGTTACTCTCTTTTGAAAACTCTGGTCTTGAGCGTAAATACAGATGGGTTGCGTGGCTTGGTTTTATTCTCTCAGCAGCTTTAATCATTCTTTCGACTTCAAAAACAGCGATCGTTGTTTTGATCACCCTAACAATTATTTTGCCACTGTATAGGACTTGGCGAAACAATTACAACCAAATAGTGCCTATAACGATTGCTGTGATACTTATGCTAGGAAGCGCAGCAACCTTAGTATTAGATAATTTGCCAGTTATAGCGACTGCATTAGGTCGGGATTTAACCCTAACAGGACGCACAGAGATATGGACACATATGCTTGAGCTAATCTCGGAACGTCCTTTATTTGGCTACGGTTTTAATGCTGTTTGGCAAGACTGGGATAATCCGGTGACAGCCTACCTTTGGCGCACTCTCGAGTGGCCATGTCCTTATGGTCACAATGGCTTTATGGATTTGTTGGCAGAATTAGGTATATCAGGGTTAATAGTCTTTCTTATAAGCTATGTGGCTGCCTGGATAAAAGGAGTTGTTTGGTTAAGAACGACCAGAACTGTAGAGGGGTTATGGCCACTTATATATTTGTCATTTTTTCTAATATATAACATAACTGAAAGCACTCTTGTAACAACTAATAGTATCTTTTGGATACTATATGTATCAACCATTTTTTCAATGTCTGTAGAGTTTGAACAAGTAAAACTCTACAAATACGCCAGTCCTTCTATGGATGAAGAATGGATTGAGATAGAAGCATCAAATAAACAAGATTTCTAGTTGAGGAGAGAAGATGTTAATTTCTGTGTGCGTGTCAACATACCAACGTCCTGAAGGATTAAAACGTTTACTCGATGGTCTCAATCAGCTAACCTTTAAGAAGTGTGAAACTCCAAAATTAGAGGTCATTGTTGTTGATAATGACTCAACTGGAGCTGCTCGTGCAATTTGCTCTGTTAAAGAGAATGATTTCAAAGGAGTACTAAAATACTGCATTGAACCTAATCGTGGTATTTCTTATAGCCGAAATAAAGCTCTTGCCTCTATTAATAAAGATACTGATTTTGTTGCTTTCATTGATGATGACGAGGTTCCTGATCCATCATGGCTAGATGAGCTTTTGTTCGTTCAGCAGAAGTACGATGCAGACGTAGTCACAGGACCTAATTTACCACGTTTCATAGAGTCAAGTGTTCCTAATTGGATTGTGAAAGGAAAGTTTTTTGAGCCGAAGCGTTTCCCTACAGGTCATCGGCTAGAAACTGCTTCTACTGGCAATGTGCTCGTTCGTTCTCAGGTCTTAAAGCAAATAGATAAAATGTTCGACGAGCGTTTTGCTCTGACTGGTGGAGAAGATTCGCACTTTTTTATGCGCCTCTCTCGGGCAGGATACAAGATAGTCTGGGCAGATACAGCTGTTGTTTATGAATGGATCCCTCAAAGCCGTACTAATGTGAAATGGATTCTACGACGAGGTTATCGTTGTTGGAGCACACAAAGTCTTTGTGAGCGTGAATTGTATCCTTCAATCAAGGTTCTTACTATACGTGCTGTGAAAGGAATTGGACTGATCAGTCAAGGATTTTGCCTTTTGTTTCCTTCTTTGCTATTAGGACAACACGCAATCGTGAAAGCATTACTACATATTTCCAGAGGAACAGGTACACTTGCAGGTGTTGCTGGAACACGTTACCAAGAGTACAAAGTCACTCACGGAGTATAGAATTCCCGCAAACCTCGCAGAAGTTTCCGTCATTGCCGAAAAACTAAAAGATTTTGCTAATAGTTCAATTATTAGCCTTCAATGTATATTTATACGAGGATGCGATCGCATCGTTATGAAGACGGCGCTCCAAATTATTGGTAGATGTTGCCTATGCAATCAATTCAATTTATTTTATTTCACAAAAGCGCCTGCCTGAAAATCTTATTTTATTATTCAAACTAACTCGGTAGGCAGATGATGAAAACATCGAGAAGCTTAATGATAGGAATTAATAATGAAGGCAATTTTGCTTAACAACTACAGCATGACTGCCCAATGGGAACAGTGGGTGAGAGAGAATTATCAATATCCCACTCATCATCTTTGGGGAGCTACAACACTACCTAAGTATGGTATTAATGTTGAGATTCTGCTTTGGGAAAAATATTCATTTTTAAAAAAAATTAGTCAAAAAATAAAAATACTAGGAGATTTAGATCAGGAAGTTAGATTACTTTTGCAAAAACATGATTACGATATAATTTATTCGGCAAATCAAGGTTCTACTTACCTACTTGCTATTTTAAGAGCTATAGGTCTATTAAAAAAACCAGTTGTTAGTGTTCAACATCAATCATTTAAAAAAAATCTCTGGAGCTTATTATTTATCAAATTGATTTTATCTAGATACGATAGACTTTTTTGCTTGAGCAATGGAATAAGAAACCATCTTATAAAAGAGTTTAATGTTCCAGAAAATAAACTCCATTTATTAGAATGGGGAATCGATTTACCTTATTATAAAATTAAAAATAATGATAGTCTTGACACAAAAGGAGAAAAAAGTTTTATTTTAAGTGCAGGGAGAACATATAGAGACTACAAAACTCTAACAAAAGCTTTAAAAAATATAAATTATCCTTTAAGGATATATAGCCCACCAGATCCTATGTTTAATAATATTGATTATAATTCTTCAAACGTTCAAGTTTTGACACATTACATATCATGGCAAGAAATACTAGCTGAACATGCAAAAGCTTATGCAATTGCTATACCTCTAGATAATACCCAACCGAAATCATATATTCATGCGATTGGAGTGACTAGTCTTCTAGATGCAATGGGAATGGGAAAAGCTGTTGTCATGACAAGAACTGTAGAGCCTTGCATTGATATTGAAAAAGAGGGTATTGGTATCTTCGTTGAACAGGGAGATGATAAGGGATGGCAAGAGGCAATATCTTATTTACTGGAACATCCAAATGAAACCCGAGAGATGGGAAAAAGAGGTCGGCGTTTATGTGAAGAGAAATATAATTTAGAAGTTTTTACATCAAGATTATCTGAGCTTTTGAAAGATGCTTTGAAGTAGCAAGTATTGTAGATGGAGCATTTATACTTAAAAAAAATATACATAATCTTCTCGATTTCCATGCATTGGACAGTTGCAGCCCCCTTTATTAATAAGCCCAACCTCATCAACGAGCCTTGGTTAACCCGAAATGTTCCCAACTCTTGTCACCAGTTCCTTAACGAATGCGAGTGCATGCCCTTTGGACATAACCCAACACCTACTTTAGTTTTGTTGGGTTGTAACTGCCTACACCAACCTACAATTCTTCTTAACTGAACTGTATTATTTTAAAGCCATGAAAAACTTAATTAAATAAATTAACAATGAAAGTAATATTAGTTAATAACTACAGTATGACTGCCCAATGGGAATTTTGGCTTAAAGAAAATTATCAATATCCAAGCCATCATCTCTGGGGAGCGACAACATTACCTAAATATGGCATTGATGTTGATATTCTGCCTTACGAAAAGTATTCTCTTCTCAAGAAAATTAGTCAAAAGTTAAAAATTTTCGGAGATTTAGATCAGCAAGTAAGGATACTTTTTCTGAATTCCGAATACGATGCTGTCTATTCGGGACATCACCTAACTACGGCATTACTTGCATTTCTCAGAGCGCTCGGTATATTCAAAAAACCAATTGTTGCCATAGCGTATCAATCATTCAAAAAAAAATTAAGTAGTCAGTTATATACTAAATTATTTATCAAGGGTTACGATAAACTTTTTTGCTTGAACAATGAAATTAAAAACCATTTAAAAGATGAGTTTGATATACCGGCTCACAAGTTAGAAATATTAGAATGGGGAACAGATTTACCATATTATAAAGTGAAGAATATTAATTATGAATATGAAGCAGAATGTAGCAGTAGGTTAATTTTAAGTATAGGTAAAACTTATCGAGACTATGACACACTGATAAAAGCCTTTAGCCAAATCAACTGTCATTTGAAAATCTGCCCCTATGGCAACTCGTTCATTTCCGACACCTCAAAACTACCTTCTAACATTCATATCGTCGAGAATTCACTTTCCTGGCAAGAAATTTTAGCAGCTTATCAAGAAGCTTATGCAGTTGCCATTCCTCTCAATCTTAGGCAAGACAAACCATATAATGCAATTGGGCTGACAACTTTATTAGAAGCAATGTCGATGGGGAAAGCAGTTGTCATGACTAGCAACCAGTTTGTTGGTATCGATATAGAAAAACAAAGAATTGGTATTTTTGTTGAACAGGGAGATGTTCAAGGATGGCAACAGGCAATATCGTATTTACTAGAACATCCAGATGAAACCCGAGAGATGGGAAACAGAGCTCGGCGTTTATGTGAAGAAAAATATAATTTAGAAGTTTTTACATCAAGATTATCTGAACTGTTGAAAGATGCTTTGAAGTAGCAAGTATTGTAGATGGATTTTCATTTATACTGAAAATAATTTATACATAAAGATTCTCGATTTCCATGCATTGGACAGTTGCAGCCCCCTTTATTAATAAGCCCAACCTCATCAACGAGCCTTGGTTAACCCGAAATGTTCCGGGCGATCGCCACCAGTTCCATATCGTTCCACGTCCAAAACCGTTAGAAAACTGGCACAATCAAAAGTCTTCTGTCACTGGATTTAGGAATTGGCTCATTTATCAGCAACATGGTATGGAAGCGATGAAGGCGACTAAGGGAGGCGTAATTACCGTTTTTCCTCAGCTACCAGCAGTAATAGGAATGCAACAGCGGCTTACTCGCAAGCGCATTCCTGTAGTGGCTTGGTTATTCAATGTTGGCACCTGCTCTAGTGGGATTCGGCAAGCGATCGCCCAATTTAGCCTAAAAAACATTGATCGCTTTGTTGTCCACACACGGCGTGAAGTGGATATCTACCACCAGTGGTTGGGAATCCCAAAGGAGCGTTTTGAATTTGTCCCCTTTCACCAATCAGAGATTCCCGTCACTTATGAAGAAAATACGACCGATCCTTTTATCACAGCACTCGGTTCTGCTCACCGCGACTTTCCCACCTTCTTCCAAGCAGTAGAAAAGCTAAACCTACCAACTGTTGTCGCATCAAGCGAACATGCATTAGCAGGATTAACCGTTCCGCCGAATGTGAAAACACCGTTTGGTATTGGTAGGGAAGATTGCTTGCGTTTAGCTCAAGAGGCGCGGATCAGCATCGTACCTCTGCTTCCAAAACCGCAAGTGACAGCAGCAGGACAAATCACTATTGTAGAAGCTATGCTCATGGGTCGTGCAATCATCGCCACCCGTTGTCATGGAGCAGAAGATTATATTCAGCATGGCGAGACTGGTCTGTTGGTTGAACCTCAATCTGTTGAGGATTTAGTGCAGGCGATAGAAATGTTATGGAACGATTCAGCACTACGCAACCGTCTTGGTCAAACAGCTAAACGCTACGCCAAAGAACATTTTTCTTGTGATGCAGCAGGAGCAGCTCTGGGCAGAATCCTAGATAAAGTTGCAGGAACAGCAGGTATGTACTAACAAACGATGTTTTATGCGTAGACCAACTTTTGTTAAACAGGGATTTACCATAGTACGCAATATTAGTTTTTCCATTGCTTACTATTACAAAAAGTGGGGACAAGTCACAAAAAATATTGCGGTTGGCTTGGCTTTAGTGTTACTTTACACAATTCTCAGTAGTTGTTCGCCGTTGTTTGTAAAGCAATTTGATATGGCTACAAGCGAAGCAGCTACGACTATTGTCTTTCCTTTGTCTACTCGCGGTTCTCAGATTATTGATGCCAGAGGTCGAGTTGTTCTGCTGCGTGGTGTCAACTGGTTTGGCATGGAACTACCAAATCATGTTCCTCATGGACTTTGGGCGAGGGATTACAAAGATATGCTCGCTCAGATGAAAAGTCTGGGCTACAACGTCATCCGCTTCCCCTATTCTGTACAAGCACTGCGTTCTCGTGACATCACTGGTGTTGATTTTTCCATTGGCGCAAATAAAGATTTGTACGGCAAGACTCCGCTGGAGGTCATGGATATAGTGATCCAGGAGGCGAAACGACAGGGGTTGCTAATTCTGCTTGACAGTCATCGGCTCAACGACAATGTCGAATCGGAACTGTGGTATGGTGACGGCTTTACTGAGAAAGACTGGATTGACGCCTGGACGCTGCTAGCGAAACGCTACAAAGGCTATACCAACGTCATCGGGGCGGATCTCAAAAACGAACCGCACGGTCGTGCTAGTTGGGGAACAGGCGATCGCGCTACAGACTGGCGGTTAGCCGCAGAACGAGCTGGAAATAGTATTCTCAGTGTCAATCCAAATTGGTTGATTGTGGTGGAGGGGGTAGTCGAAAATGTCCCTGGTCAAAAACAGTCAGGATACTGGTGGGGGGCAAATCTAGAGGGTGTCCGCAAATATCCAGTGCGCCTGCGAGTTCCCAAAAAGCTAGTATATTCTCCTCACGAATATGGTAATTCAGATATGCGCTGGTTTTCCGAACCTACATTTCCCAAAAATTTGTATCAACGTTGGGAGATCGGATTTCAATATATTGCTACCCAACGTATTGCCCCGATTTTGATTGGTGAATTTGGTGGACCTCAGGTGGATACAAAATCTAAACAGGGGATTTGGCAGAGGCAGTTAGTTGATTATATTGATAAGAAAAAGCTTAGCTTTACCTATTGGTGCTGGAATCCCAACAGTGAAGGTACCGGAGGTATTCTGCTAGATAACTGGAAAAGTATCAATACTGACAAGCAGAAACTTTTGAGTCAGGTGCTGCGTTGGCCAAGGGGGTAGTGGCACTAACAGTCATTAAAAGTATGCTTTTTTACTAAGTGTAATACCAATTTCGACAAAGAATGCGACAGATACCTGGGTAGGGGTGCAAAGCTTCTGAACCCCTACAGCCGATTTATGTGTTGCAAAGATTTTGGACATTGGTATAAAATTATGCTAAAATTTAATTCTATCTCAAATGTCTCAAGAAAATTTATTATCCAAAAATTTATATCTTCGTTCTAATCAAAAACCACGTATTTTACTGGTATCAATGCGTGGTTTCCATTCCGAAGCCTATCGTTCTGCTGAGTATGAATTTGAAGATACTATTTGTACTTTTGATTATGCGGATATACTCACTCCTGTCTTAGCTTCTGGTGGAGCCAGTACAGTCAAGAAAAAGCTGGCAAACTATGTAGCAATGACGACTAATAAAGGTAAATTTCTCAGTTCGGGTTGCATACCCTCTATTGTAGATAAAGAGTACGACTTATTATTTTTTATCTGCCAACACTTTTGGGATCTCGCTTGTATAAATTCCATGAAAGCGTGGCGAGAGAAATGCCGTAAAGCTGTTTTATGGATAGATGAAATTTGGGCAAAAGAAATTGGAAACCATAAAACTAGACTTTGTTTGGAAGTGGTGAAAGATTTTGATTATATTTTTACGACACAAAGTTCTAGCATAAATGCTATTTCTAATTTGGTTCAACGTCCTTGTTATTCTTTACCCTATGGGGTCGATACTATAAAATTTTGCTCATACCCGCAACCACCTCAACGCTCTATAGATATTTATAGTATCGGTCGCCGTTCACCAATAGTACACAAAGCTTTACTGGAAGTAGCAGAACGGAAAAACTTTTTATATTTATTTGACTCTCTTAAAGGTTTACAAATGATGGACTATAAAGAACATCGAATTTTATATAGCAATTTGATTAAGAGAAGTCGCTACTATATTTCTAATAAAGCAAAATTTGACGCTGTTGATCAAACCGGTGGTCAAGAAGAATTAGGTTCTCGTTTTTTTGAGGGAGCAGCAGGGGGAGCCGTTATGATTGGGACTCCTCCAGTTTGTGAAGCTTATACGACTTACTTCAACTGGTCTGATGCAGTAATTGAAATTCCTTATGATGCTGCTAATATAGCCGATATTATAACTGAACTTGATGCACAACCCGATCGCCTAAATAGAATTCGTAAAGATAATGTGATGAATTCTCTACTACGTCATGACTGGGTATACCGTTGGGAAAGAATTTTAGAGAAAGTCGGACTTGATAGCACACCAGAAATGTTATCTCGAAAGACTCACTTAGGAAAATTAGCTGACATGGTAAACAGTTAATTAAAGCTGTAGGATGCGCTACACAGTGTGACGCATCCTACATATTTTTACATATTTCAGTACCTAGAATCTGTCAGCAATTTGCCAAATCGGGTTGCTGCTCTTATGTTCCTTGGTTATATATAAGTTGAGCTTTTGTTTCAGAATGAGTATAAAAAAAGGAAGATCATCTACTAAGTATCTTTTCCATAATCTTTTTGGTTCACATACAATTCTAAACAACCACTCTAAGCCAACTTCGCTCATCCATTTTGGAGCTCTTTTCACATTTCCTGCTTCAAAATCAATGGTGGCACCCAGAGCCATAAATATCTTGATATGGGGTAACATCTTCTTGTACTTGTATAGCCACTTTTCTTGCTTTGGAGCACCAACTCCTATAACTAAGACAGTGGCACCAGAATTGTTAATCATGTTCACTATGTTCTGACACTCTTCTTCGTCTTTCTCAAATCCAAAAGGCGGAGAATATGAGGCAACAATAATATTTCTGCCTGTTTTCCTATTGATTTCATTTTGAGCTTTACTAGCAACTCCTTTACCTGCGCCCAAAAGAAAGATTTTGATGTTTTCATTACGCCTATGGTAATTATAGAAAGCAGGAAACAAGTCGGAACCTGCAATCTTTTCTTTGATTGGCGTTCCTAAAAATTTAGACGCATAAATCAGTATTTGGCTATCACAAACCTTATAATCACTAATACTGTACGCCTGCAAAAATTCCGGGTCTTTTTGTAGTTTAATCAAATGATCAACATTCGGCGTAAATACTACCCCAGATTGCAATTTCTCTAAAAATTCTGCCTTCGACCAATTGTCAATTTCCAGGTTCAGAATTTTAACTTTGTTCATGGCTTGCACGCTTCTAACTTATATCTAACTTTCGGTTGGTTGAGAAAACAGAAGATTGGAGAATGAAGAGCATATTGAGAGTTCATTAACACCCTGATTTCACTATTTTCATCCATTTGTGTACAGCACCTATTCCGCAGCAAATGAACAGTTCTAAAAGAAACTTAAATGCAAATTATAAACTTTTAAAAGATTTGTCGCTCGCCTAAGAGCACTGTGCACGGCGCGATCGCTTGTTAGGCGGTTCGGCAAATCTTTCTCGCCTCCAGCGCAGCGCTTTGCACAGTCAACATCTCATTTGACCACCAGAGAATCAAGATACTTAATCAAACTGAACTTTTATATAGCCGATACAATATTTGAAACTTAAGTTCCTGAGGAAAGAGTTTGCTTTCGCTCTCGATTTTTTAGGGGTATTGACGGCTTGTTTAAGTGCAATTCTCCAGTGCAACGGCTACAAACTTGAATGACTAAGTGATAACTTATCATGGATATATAAAGAATAATAGTCACTTTACAAATTTTTCATGAAAAAGCATAGGCTATTCAGTGCATATACAGTCACTATCAGTCTAAAATTTAGTGATATTAGAGAATTTGAGTTGATTGTGTATACTAATCACTCATATATGAAAATTCTGTGAAGTAATTCTTGAAAAAGCAATGTGCTTTTAAGCACATTGCTTTTTCAAGAGTTTATTTACGTAATTACCGTAGAGGTTATATATGCTGTGTGCTTAAAGACTTTTGCACACGGAAGTTTTACCAAAGTCAGTAGTTTGAGCAAACCTGATAAACAGCTAAAACGCATTACAGCCAAGCTTTCTACAATACCCAGTCAACTCGATTTTTATATTAGCAAACTAAAGTTGAAGCGTAGAGTTTGCCTTGATTGCTTTAAATTTTTGTTGGCTATGATTCGTAGCAACCTTGCATTTATTACCAATTTTTCACTCTTATAGCATACAGATATTTTTCGTCATCTGTCAAACTAAGTACAAATTTTTTAAATTTCTGATTTCAAAATTTTCGTGAGTTTAGTCAAATTGAGGATGTAGGAATTGATTTTTTGATGTTAAATGTTGAATATTGCCAAAAGTAGGCTAAAAGCCAGAGAAAGCCTTATTTATTGAGTGAGGCAATATTTTTTGAGGAGTGAATTATGAATACTATTATTTCTCGCAAGAATGTATTTGTGTTGCTGAGTTTATCAGCTATGGCGGTTCTGGGAAGCAGCTTATCTGCTAGTGCGCAAACGGTAGATACTAAAAGCACTCAGCAGTTAACCGAGTCTTCCGGAACTGAAGCGTCTTTTAATCAGGTAAGTGTTGAAGTAGAAAATTTCTACCCACAAGCCTTTACTCCGACTTCGGTAGAATTCACTGTCGCAGAAGATAATTCAGCGCCAGTGTCAAATATAAACCAGTCGCAACAGCTCTTAACTAGCACGCACCAGGAAACTGCCAAGAGCGTGGTAAAGCCTGTTCCTGGGACAACAGCAACTTCATCTGCGGCACTTCTTGCAGACCCCCAAAATGCCCAGAATGATGAAGCCCCAAAACCATCTGCTTCTAAGGTGGCACAATCCGATATTAATATCGATCCAGGCAGACCAACCCGTGGCGGCTCAAGTTATATCGGAATAGCAGGAAATATCGGTCTGGGTGGTGACTCTGCTCTAGGCGACGCTAATTTTATGGTTATCAGTAAAATCGGGTTGACAAATGCTATATCGGTGCGTCCAGGGGCAGTGATCGGAGGCGATCCTGTTATTCTACTTCCGGTCACTTATGACTTTTCATTTAACCCGTTATCAGATGAGTTTGCTGAACCGTTACCTATTGCTCCTTACATTGGAGGTGGCGCAGCTATTAATACAGGTGATGGTACTGAAGCCGCTTTCCTACTAACTGGTGGAATCGATGTGCCTATAACGCCTCAATTTACGGCAACAGCAGCTGTGAATGCGGCATTTTTTGATGATACCGACATCGGTTTGTCGATAGGAGTTGGTTACAACTTTGGCAGTTTGTTTGGCTCGTAAAAGGATATTAAGTAGAGACGTGTCATGGCGAGCCAGCGCTGCAGGAGGAGCGCTAGCCATGCAGGCGGGTCTCCCGCCGTAAATGACTGGCGTTGGTCTCCCTCCGGAGCCACCCCCGTGCGGAGGTTCCCTCCGCCCTTGGGGAGTGCCGTCAGGCGACTGGTGAGTCCAGTCCTGTTCGCGCAGCGTGTCCGAAGGACATAGGCGGGTTTCCCGCCGTAGGGAACTGGCCAACCCGAAGGGCGTCGCGTCTCTACACCTAACTTTTATTTCGTTGGGCTAACTTTGTCAATCGTCTTCATTTTGCCGTCGTCCCCAACTTCCCAGACATCGTAGATACCGATGACATCGCCGTTTTCGTCAACATCTACGTTGCCACTGGCTCCCTGGTAGTTAATATCTTTACCTTCTTTGAGTAACTTTAGTCCCTCACAAACATCAGTCACTTCTGTTCCAGGGGCATTGGCAACTTCACGAATTTTGCTGGCTATGGCAACACCTGTATTTTCTTTGGCGGCTTGTGCTGCTAACGCTAGCAAGGCGGCAGCGTCCCAACCTTGAGGAGCAAATTCTCCTGGTGGAGATCCTCTTTTGGACTGCCAAAGTTTTGTAAGTGCCTCTAATGCTTTGCCGTTGGAACCCGGTACTGTGCCGATAACTCCAGAAACGATATATTTACCGTCATTGGTTTTGCCAACTTGCCCAGGAAACTCATTTGACTTCATGCCATCTGTCAGCATGACTTGTACCCCTTGCAGCAAACCTTGCTGGTAAGCTGCTTTTATGAGTAAACTACCTGTTTCTACGTAAAAAACGCCAAGGACTGCATCAGGCTTACCAGCAAAAGCAGCAGATGCTTCAGTTTCAAATGTGGTTGCTTTGGGATCGTAACGGATGGGATTGTTTTTATTAACAACGGTTCCCCCCAATTTTTCAAAAGCTTGGACAAATGCTTTTTCAAAACCTACACCGTAATCGTTGTTGATGACGACGGTGGAAACTCTTTTATAACCTCTTTTATTAGCAAGTGCGGCTAAAGCTGGTCCCTGATAACTATCAGGTGGAACAGTACGTGCCCAAAAGCCATTAAATTTACCTTGTTTCGCCTGTTCAGTAAATACGGGGCTAGTGCTACCTGGAGAAACTAACATAACTTTATTTTGGGCAGCAATTGAAACAGCAGCAGTAGTAACGCTGCTGGCAAAAGAGCCAACGACACCTGCAACCCTATCGACTGTTGCTAGTTTAGTCATACCAGCAGCACCGCCTTTGGGATCGGTTTGGTCGTCTACCGCAACAAGGGTCACAGGTTGACCGTTGACGCCGCCGCAAGCGTTAACAGTTTCCACAAGGAAGGGGATTGATGGTATAATTTGCTGCCCGATGGAAGCCAAATCCCCAGTTGCTGGTAGTAGGGAACCAATTTTCAACCCATTGCCACCGCCACTGGTCGCTGTTGTCGTTGAGCCTGCGGGGGTGGCACTCCCTCCATTACCAGTACCACCTGCATTATTTGGGGCAGTGTTGTCACAAGCGGCTGCCAGGAAACCAACTGCCAGGGTAGCCAAAGCCACAGCCAAAGCAGTATTTATCTTTTGCATATATTGAGTTTTACTCCTCTTTTTTTTGCAGCCTAAAAGTAAAATTCAAATTTGATAATGAATTAAATTCTTTTATGGCTCCAGAAAATAAATAATAACATCCCCCTAGAGGAGTAAAAATGTTTCTCTGATCTATGCCTAGAGTGTTATTTTGGTTTTTTCTGCTTTATCAACGGAGAAGGAGGGATTCGAACCCTCGGTACAGCCTTACGAACTGTACAACGGATTAGCAATCCGCCGCTTTCGACCACTCAGCCACCTCTCCAAGGTCATGGTTATTAATAGTATCAAACTCTAAGTTTGAATGTCAATACCTATGTGCCGTTTGTCATTTGTCATTTGTCATTTGTCATTTATCGGGACAAATGACAAAATGACTACATCTTTATAGCACTTGTGCCCGCAACCATGCTACTGGCAAAGTGCCTAATTTTTGCAATCTGGGCACGTAGGCACGCTGATTGAACACATCATAATTGTTGCGTTCAATAACTTTAAGAATTCGACTGTAATGCATTAGAGCCGCCCATACAGGCAATCGTGCATCGGCAGACAGGTGACTTATTCCCTTTTCAGCCTTGGCGTAAAACTGGCGCGTCCGTGCTATTTGGAAGCGCATCAGCGCCCGCCAGCGCTCATCCACCACTCCTTTCAACAAGTCTTGTTCAGTGTAGTTAAACCGCGCCAAGTCTTCTTGAGGAATGTAGATCCGCCCCCGTCTTGCATCCTCGCCTACATCCCGGAGGATATTGGTGAATTGACTGGCAATTCCTAAGGCAATTGCTTCTTCTGTAGGAATATAGGGCTGTTTGTTCTGGTTCCAGGGAGAAGAGTCTGGGGAGGTCTCTACCCCCATGATTGCTGTTGACATTAAGCCTACAGTGCCAGCCACACGGTAACAGTAGAGGTATAACTCATCAAAGGTTTGGTAGCGACTGCGGTATAAATCCATGCGCTGACCGTCAATCATATCCCGAAAGGGCTGGATATCCATCGGGTATTGGTGGAGGGTATCCACCAATGCAACATCGAAACTGTCTACTGGGCGTCCCGCAAAAATGGATTCCAGTTGCAGCTCCCATATATCGAGAGTTTCGGGTGTGGTCATGCTAGCCACAGGACCATCCACCAGTTCATCTGTACGGCGACACCAAGCATAAATTGCCCAAATATGCTGGCGCTTTGCCTTGCTCATCAGCAGTGTGGCAAGGTAAAAAGTCTTGGCATACTTTGCTGTGAGATGGCGACAAAGTTGATATGACTCGTCTACAGAGACCAACGTTTTCATGCATGGGGGAGAATCAGGCAGTTGCAGCATTCGTTGCAGGCTGAAGGGTTTGCGTTTGCAGGCTGTTAGAATTTGCCACCGGATGTGCTTCAGCAATCGCTTAGCGCGTCCTAACCTAACGCCCAAACGCCTCAAGAGGTGTTTGCCTCGTTCCAAAGGAACCAGGGAGGGGCTGTTCTTGTGAAAACCCCTCGGCAGTATTACGGACGATCGCCTGCGCTGTCAGCTTACCAGAAAGTACGGCACCTTCCATACTCCCTAAGTAACGTTGCATTGTGTAACTCCCTGCCAGGTAGAAGTTAGCAACTGGAGTCACTTGTGAGGGACGGTACTGTTGACGACCAGGCGTTGCTGTGTAAACTGAGCGCGGCGTCTTAACGACATGATATTTTAGCAACTTTGCTGGATTGTCTCCCCCAAAATGGTCGGGAAACAGCTTTTCTAGTTCCGCAAGAGTTGCCTGCAAAATCTCTTGTTCAGATTTGGCAATCCAATCTTTTGCGGGAGCTAGGACTAGTTCCAGCATTGAGCAGTCGGGGTTGGCGTATCCACGGCAGGTGTTGCTCATATCGGCATAAACGCTCAGCAGGGGCGATCGCGAAAATAACAGGTTATCAATATCTGTAAGTTTACGGTCAAACCACAACTGCAAGTTTATCACCGGTACCCCCTCTAAACCTTCCAATTTTTGGAAAAATTCTATTTTTTTCCAGGGTGCAGGTAGTAAAACCTTCATTACGTCTACTGACATTGCCGAGACGTACAAATCCGCAGTTTCTATATAATCTTCGCCATTTAAACCTCGAATTAGAAAATGCTTCACCGTGCCATCCTCGTTGAGCACGATTTCTTTGAGGGGCGCATTCAACTTCACTTCGCCACCGCGTTCGGTAATGTAATCCACCATCGGCTGGCATAGCCGTTCTGTCGGGGAACCGTCCAGAAAAGCCATTTTCGAGCCGTTCTTCTCTTGAAGAAAGCGATTGAGAGCTGTCAGAAGAATTGTTGCCGAAATTTCATCAGGATCTATGAAATTCAGCGCCTTGGACATGGCGATAAATACTTCTTTTTCTACTCGTGGAGGAATGTTTTGCTTTTTCATCCATTCGGACCAAGAGTACTTGTCCATCTTTTCTACGTACCTTTGCCCTAGAATCATCGCTGGTATCAAGCCGATACCAAAGCGAATCTTCTCTGGCCATGTGAGCATATCGTTATTCCGTAGAATAGCTGCTATACCATTCCAAGGCGCTGGCAAATTTGGAAAATCAAAGCGACTATAAGTCCCTGGATTATTGGGCTGGTTGAAGATCAACGAGTGTTCTTTCCACTGCAATCTGTCTTCAATGCCCAGTTCCTTCACCAGCTGCAACATATTGGGGTATGCCCCAAAGAAGATGTGCAACCCTGTTTCATACCAGTCGCCGTCTTTGTCTTTCCACGCTGCTACCAAACCCCCCAGTACGTCTCGGCTTTCTAAGACAATAGGAGTGTGACCTGCATCGGTGAGATATTTGGCACAAGAAAGCCCTGCTAAACCCGCTCCGGCGATCGCTACTCGCATTTAACCTTACTGTTCTTCAATATTTCTTAATCGTTTTCTGGTTTTCATTATACTTTGCAATCCGTTACATTTAGCAGATTCTAGATCATGGCTTTTTCAGGAGGGGAGGCGAAGCGTCTCCTCTGAATTTGGGGGTTGGGTTGAAGTTAGACAAAATGCTCGCCCTTTGGGGCATTATTTGGCGTACTACTAGTAAACAAAGAAGAAACAAGACATAAGAAAATAGGATTTAGGTACTTTACAAAATCATCATGCTGTGGTAATAAATGATTTGTCTCTGACGCTGTTGCATTATCCTAATTTGCTCGTTGCCAAAATTCACATTAGTATATAAATACTACGTAGGGTCTTGGAAAAAACAATTTTTGTCTTTTTTGATTGTTTTTTTTTCACTCTTCATTGTTCATTCTTTTTTTCTACCAAAAAGTGGGTTCAGCGCTGCTGTTTGTGTCAGTGCTTAATGTCTTGCAAGTCAATAAATTTTAGGAACAAATTATTATACAAGAACCCAGTTTCTCAAGATTTATAAAACTCATCCTGAAACCTTGACGGATAATATGTAAAAGAAGTTAAGGAAGCGGCAATACACTTGGTGAAAGTCATATAATTTAGTATCAAAAGTTACAGATTGTCAATACGATTTGGCTCTAAAAAATAACTTTTGTTAAGTTTTCGTCATAAAAATGTAAACGTTATTTGTCTGGCGTAAATTTTCTTGTTATATAATACTGGAAAAAAACTATATTAAAGAGGATATTAAAGCTGTGCGTGATGATTTGCAAGGATTGGAGATTAGTCAAAAAGAACTACAAAAATTGACTGATTTGCCTATAAACGATGAACTTATAATTCTTATTCATCCTATAAAAAGATCCGTTAGTCGATTTATAAAACAAGCGAAAGGACCTGAGGGCGCTACCGTAGTTTTTATTGGAGTTACTATACTAGTTTTTAGTCATGTTACATTTGATCTCATTATCCGACTATTTGCTAATTGGGTAACAATACCTTCCTGGCTCCTATTCGTAATATTTACTTTGTGTTTTGGAACGGTTACACAAGTTTTCTTATATGTTTTATGGAAACAAAGAACTAGCACTGTCAAAAAAAATATTACACATTCGCTGAAGGTTCTCCTAAATGATGTTGATAGATATAATGCCGTTATCAAAGCAATAGATATCAATGATCAAATAGAAGCGGCAGGTAATCCTGGAGTGAGTTTAAAGGAAAGAAAGAAAGTGCTAGAAGCACTAAAATTGACAAGAAATGATTTAGTTCGGGCATTAAAAACCGAAAGAATTTTAAGAGAGAATAAGAAGTTTATTGTGAGTAGAGCAGAATTATTTATTAATAATTTAGCAACCTTAACAGCAATGCAAGTGAGCGAACAGGCGACTGAACACGGGCGGTTGCTAAATGAAGCATTGCAAATTGCATTGGACGTGCAACAAGAAATGAGAAGTTTACAGAGTCAGGGCTAGAAGCCATATAGCAGGTTTCAGCTACAAATTGCTGGGTATTGTTTTAAACTTATCCAGTGAACCTAGTGAATAATCTTCTAACTTGAAATCAGCAAATGGTTTCTTCTCTAACCTATCCCTGAGCGCTTCATCCAGAATGACGCCTTCTGATTGTTTCCTCACGCCAATAATAATAATGCTTCTTTGGTATGCTGTTAAATCCTGATTTGCCTGACAGTCACTCCGCCGAAATTGACCTAGATTCAATAAGCGATATCCTTTAACGCTGGGAGTATTGCTAAATATTTTTTTCCCTAAAAGTTGTATTTGCTTAGAACGCTCAAAAGCCCTACGTTCTTCGGCTTCCACAGCACCCTCACAAGAAGCTGTTCCCACAGAGATAATCTCGGTTGGGTTTTGCATTATCCTGTGTATCCCTTCTTGTTCCAGATTTGACCTTAAGGCATCAATATTAATAATTTGGTCGTTATATTTGACTTGAAAATCGCTGCCCAAAAGCCATTTATATTCTACCGAAAGAACAGCTATGTTAAATTGAGCTATCCTGCCTTGACTGTCTCTTCCTTCCTCATAGGGAAAGTAATCTATCTTACCTTTTCTTTGGGGAGCTTGCCCATAATTTGGAATGGAAGCAAATTGTGGTGTTCTCGTCGCTAAAGCTACGACACCAAGAAATCCTAAAACCACCAGCAGCGCCGCAAACAGGGAAAGTAAAGGCACTTTTTCTGGCTGTTTTTGTTGTGGCGGTAATCCAGGTTGCGGCGGTAAAGTTGTAGTATTTGGCGGTGGCAATTGTTGTGTATTTAAACTTCCCACAACATTTACAGCAACGGTACTTCCACCCAGTTGCTGTTCAATCTCTGCTAGGCGTCGCAAAATTTCTTGGGCGTTGGCGGGGCGCTGACTCACTTCCCGCGCCATCAGCCAATCAATAAAATTTAACAGTAACGGTGAGACGTGAGTGGCATGATTGCGCCAGTCCAACATATTGTGGTAAGCATCGTATAAATCCAAGGGATGGTGTCCCGTCAGCAAAAATACAAAGGTGCGTCCCAAGGCAAAAAAATCTGATTGCGGTACAGCTAGACCATTCATTTGTTCTGGGGCAGTGTAGCCAGATGACATAATTGCCGTGATACCACCTGCACCACTGCTCACTTTGGCTAAGTACGTTCTTGTGACTTCCCTTGCGGTGCCAAAATCAATTAACACCAACTGCCCATCAGCTCTAATCATAATGTTAGATGGCTTGATATCTCGGTGCAGGTACTGCTTACCATGCACGAGACGCAAAATCTCTACCAGTTGTTTCAACCAGGCGATGGCTTGGTCTTGGGAAATGGGTCTATTCTGCTGCTGCTTTAGCCACCCCTCTAAGTTGGGACCCTCAATTTTCTCCATTGCAATGCAATGCAACACCAAACCCATTCTGGTCTGATACTGGAAGTAACTATCCTCATTGGGAATACCAGGATGATCCAACTGTCCCAATACAGCAGCCTCTTTTTGAAAGAGTTCTACTGCTTTCGCGTCGCTTGATAGTTCTTCTTTAAGAACCTTAACGATTTTGGGTGTGTCCTGTTCATAAGCCTCATAGACTTTGCCAAAGCCAGTTTTATCGCTGAGAAGGCGCATCACACGATAGTGCCCAAGTAATTCCAGCTGGGAACCACAACTTTGACAAAAACGGTTTTCATCATTATCTGGGTGGTTTGGTTGCGGGCAGGTAGGGTTTATGCACAAGCTCATGACTGGCAATGAATATGGTAGTGAGCGCAAATTATCTATCTAATGATAGTTGCAAAGATACTAAAGTTGCATAATTCTCCTTCCCCGGTGCCAAAGAATGACAGGCGGGAGGTGCCTGCAATGGGCGTAAAATGAGAGGCGCAGCCTCTGTGAAAGTATTCCCAGGTGCAACCTAGGAACGAGAGGAAACGCTCTCCCCATTACCCCATCACCCTCTATGCTCCTGCAAAAAAGTTTTTACAGTTTGGTTAAAAGCTTCAGGCTGCGTCAAAAATGCCCAATGATTGCCGGGAACTTGACAAATTCGTAAATTTTTCAGATAGGTTTTGTAAGGTTGGAGTTGCCAATCTTTGCGGTTAAGTCCTTGTTCTGGTTGTACGAAGAGGGTAGGGATGTGAATTGGGACTGTAAAACCGGGAACCTGCATCACTTCTTCAAAAATTCCGTCACGGGCTGCGATGGTAAATTTACTACCCCAACTTCCATCGGGTTTTTGTTCAATTCCTGCTTGAAAGACTTGCTGTTGTAAGCTACTCCATCCCTGGAATTGGTTTAACTGACGCGCTTGCTGTTCGGCTTCCTCGTAACTGGCAAATGGTCCCATGCTTTTGAGAAAGGACAAAAATTGGTACAAAAAGGGAAACGTTACCTTCAGGAAGCTGGGTATTTTCCAAATAAAAATTGGATCGATTAAAACTATACTCCGCAAACGCTGTGGATTGACTCTTGCCCAAATAACAGCTAGTTTACCTGTCCAAGAGTGAGCCACAATATGAGCAGACGACCATCCCAGGCTATCCATCAGTGCTTCTAAGTCGGCGATCGCACTCTCAAAACTGTAGTCCTTTTCTGGCTTCGTACTCTCGCCATGACCGCGCATATCCGGTGCAATTATATGATAATCTGGCGCTAGGTCATCTCCTAAGCTAGACCAAACTAAGGCGTGGTCGGCTAAACCGTGTAACAGTAGTAAAGGTTCTTGACCTTGGTTCCATTCTAAATAAGAAAGTTGGATATCAGGCTTCGATAAGGTTTGACGTACAGGCATCATAGCAGATTCACTTGATGAGATAAGTCGTCTCGTTTAAATGGTAATGCGAAGCAATGGGACGATTTGAATAGTTTCCCACATGAGAGCGTTTGTTTCCGGCGGGTACTTTCTATGCCAGGATATTCGTATCGTCATTCATAGTGGCGATCGCTGGCAGTGACTGTCAATGTATATGGTGTTAAATCATGTGCGCTTAATTGCCCATAATCTCGTAACAGCAGTAAACACCCTTCTTTATGGGCATGATGCCAGATATGTCAAAAGCCAGGGCAATGACTATCTTAAGTTACACACAGATGAGCAATTAACTCTATTTTGATTCTGATACCCCGTCCGCTTACGCCGGGGTAGTTCATTTTAAAGTAATAAAAAAAAGCAGCATCTATCAAAAAAAAAGACAATATTTATTGAAACCAAAAATGAAATGATACTTTCTGGTGTTGTGACTAAATGAAAACGCTTAATTACCCAGTCACACAGGTGACCCAGATTAAAGAGGCAACAGGCAACAGGCAACAGGCAACAGGCAACAGGGTCTTTGAAACGGGGATTTAAACCCCGCTTCAAACAGAGCTGCTTGTCAGCCGGGGTCTCTAACTCCCATTTGAAAAGCGGAACGCTCAACTGTTCCCCGTTAAGCGTTCCCTATTCCCTTCTTTGATGAAATCATTATCTAGACGGCAATTACTGCAAGTCGGAGCGCTCGCGGGTGGTTCTTTGCTGCTACCGCTCGCACTTCAATACCGCAGTTCTGCTCAAAATGCTCGCAGTCCGCAGAAAGATTATCAACAGATGGGTGTAGACCATATTATTCGCGAACACTTTTCATTAACTTGAGCTTTGAATTATTCGGTTCTGATACTTCCTCCACCCCTCAATAATCGCTATCAAAATGTTAACGAGCGGATTATCAACCGCTTCTTTAAATGCTTCCTTGGCGACCGAGAAGGGGGAGATCAAAGTATGCACCTTGGGGTATCCATCAACAGCGGTCAGTTGGTAATGGGGAGGGATGGAAGGAGTACTATAAATCAAAAATTAAAACAGATAAAACGCCTCCACAAATTACGCAAGAGAGGCGTTTTAAAGCTATCAAATTCACATTTTTGGAGCTACTCCTAACTCATTTAAAATGTTTTTTTCCATTTCTTCACGAATCTTTGGAAAGCCAGAATTGGGATAAGATAAACCTTTTTTAGTTTCTGATTCAATTACTCTGTAGTATGAATTTTGCCTTACTTCCGGCGTTTGAAACGCACTCAATGTTGCTGGAATTAGGTATCGAGGAATAGCTTTATTCCCAGCATCTTGACTCATTAAAATCCATTCGTGAGTTTGAGGTGCATTCATATATGCTACAAACTTTGCAGCAGCTTCTTGACAGGCTTTGTTGCAATCATTACGTAAAACAAAAGCGTCAACAAATAAGATGGGATTTTTTCTTTGTCCCAGTGGTATGGAACTTATTTTTACATCTTTAGTGTTAACTCCCTCTTTCAATATAAAATTTAGCCTTTCCGAATATCCAAAAAATGTATCTACTTTACCATCAGCAAAATTTTTGGCACTCAAATTAGCATCATTATAAGTTCCATCTAAGCATGGATTTTTTCCGTTGGTTACACATTCTTTAGAGAAATTCTTAAATGACTGCATGACAACTTTATCAGGATTGGACGTCGATATAGCCGAGGCAATTTCATCTAAACCATATGTATCAGCCCATGCGTCTAGATAAAGCGTAGGTAAATCCCAAGAGCCTGCCAAATCTCCTGCTACATTTGGTGTCTTTGGATTTACTTGATCGAGAGCGGGAAGAAGCTCAGTAATTGATTTTGCTTTTACAACTGACTTGTCGCGAGAAAAGATAAAGTTACCACAAAGCCAATGTGGAATACCATATACTTGATTATTGAGAGTTACACCTCTTTGACCTGCTGGATGCCAATCAGATTGGGTTGATGGAGCATTCCACGCTTGAATTAGATTTAATTCTACAAGGTCACCCAATAGCAAAGTGTCTATTTCTACAAGATGGTAGCCATTATTCGATGGAGATTCAGTTAGCCATGTCTTTAAAGTATCTAGCTCATAAAAACCATCGTCCTTAATAGGTTTTAGAACCAAATCAATGTCAGGGTTTTTCCCCTCGAATTCTGTCTCAATTCTTTGAAGCAGTTCTCTGTATTTATCGTTAGCCGCATCAGGAATATATGGGTACAATGCAACACGTAAAATATTTTTGCTAAGACTTTTTTGCGCTTTTCCATTATTTGGAAATGAAGCAATACTTAAACATGAAAGTAATATGGTCGAGAAAAGGCTTAAAGTTAACCAAGTACTCTTTTGGAAAAATTTCATTTTTAACCTCTAATCTATACTAAATAATTTAGATAAATATCATGATTCATAGCCTGTTTTCAACATGTATCCAAATTTGTTTATGAAGATGCAAACTTTTTAATATAACTTTTCACAAGAACTAAAATGATTGAATCAATAACCATAGACCTGCATCAGAGTGATTACCAGTCAAATAGTGGTAGTCAGTAGTGATTGGATGTAGTAGTAAGTGAGTGTATTCTAATTATGTTTGTCAAGAATATACCTCGTTGAGACGCATTTAGTTTTATATAAATGCAAGTAAAAGTAACTTATGCAGTTTTAAGAAACCCCATCACTTCATTTTCCCAGTACCCCTACTCCCGAGTACCCCTACTCCCGAGTACCCCCTCCACCGTCCCATAGCTCACCTTGGCATGCATAGGCGGGTTAACTTGGAAATTCGCAACACTAATTGAGAAAAAACCGCCTATGCATCCCTCTCCTAAAGTTCTGTACGGCGCTTCATGAGTACTCGGCAGAGTTGGTTGTCCGGTTTTGTCATGGTTTCACCCAACTGACATCACGCCCTCAGCATTCTGGGGTGTCGGCATCTTAGGTACGGCGATCGCTGCAATCAAGGGCGATTTTACACTATAAAAATAATATGAGGATTCGTAAAAAACGTAACGCTCTGCGCCAATCTCTTGCAGTATTCCGGTACAGTGGACGGGCTGTAAGCTTGGTGTGGACTACTAGCCACTTTCTAACCATTATCCTTGCCACTTTAACTTTAGTGGCAGGTCTTTTACCCGCTGCTGTAGCTTACCTTGGTAAGTTAATTGTCGATGCTGTTGTTGCTGCTTCTCAAATTAATGCATATAACAACGATTTTGTCAATAGTTATCGCCCTTTGATGTATGTGGGATTAGAGGCGATCGCCGTTGCCGCTCTTGCAGGTAGTCAGCGAGGACTCACCGTTTGCCAATCATTGCTACGGATGCTACTTGGTCAGCGGGTAAATGTTCTCATCCTAGAAAAGGCGCTGACACTTGATCTTACCCAATTTGAGGACTCGGAATTCTACGACAAATTGACAAATGCACGGCGAGAAGCATCGATTCGTCCCCTGTCTCTAGTAACCCGCACTTTTGGCTTGGTGCAAAGCGCCCTGTCACTCGTGACTTACGGCGTTTTGCTGGTGAAATTCTCGATTTGGGCAGTGGTGATGCTGATCATAGCAGCTATGCCCGCATTCTTTGCTGAAACGAAGTTTGCGGGAGAAGCCTTTCGCCTATTTAGCTGGCGTGCGCCGGAAACCCGCCAGCAGCATTACTTGGAAACCTTGCTTGCTAGAGAAGATTTTGCCAAGGAAGTGAAACTCTACCAACTAGGGGATATGCTGCTGGGGCGTTACCACAACCTGTTTAATAGACTTTACGGTGAAGACCGCGAGTTAACGCTGCGGCGGGGACTATCGGGTTATTTGCTGAGTTTGTTGAGTACCGCAGCCTTTTACCTGGCATACGCTTGGATTGTGGTGGAGACGGTTGCCGGTAGAATTTCCCTAGGGGACATGACGATGTATCTTACCGTGTTCCGCCAAGGACAATCTACATTTTCCGGTGCCTTGACTTCTATCGGGGGAATGTACGAGGATAACCTCTATCTTTCCAACCTCTACGAGTTCTTAGAAGAGGAAGTGCCAAAAGCAAAAGGCAAAGCCACCAAAGGCATAATCCCTAAAGACGGAGTTCGCTTTGAAAATGTATCATTCACTTATCCAGGAAGTTCGCAACCTGCATTGAAAAACATTTCGCTACACCTGAAACCGGGAGAGAAATTAGCCATTGTGGGTGAAAATGGTTCTGGTAAAACTACGCTCATCAAGCTGCTTACCCGACTCTACACTCCAGATTCCGGACGTATTTTACTAGATGGTTTGGACTTGCAAGAATGGGATGTAGATGTGCTGCGGCGACGCATCGGGGTGATTTTCCAGAACTTTGTCCGCTACCAGTTCACCGTTGGTGAGAATATCGGGGTGGGAGATGTAGAACGCATGGAAGACAAAACCCGATGGCAAACTGCGGCTGAAAAAGGCATGGCGCTTCCTTTTATTCAACATTTGCCCGAAAACTTTCAAACTCAGCTTGGTAAATGGTTCAAGGGGGGACAGGAACTTTCTGGAGGTCAGTGGCAGAAAATTGCTCTTGCCCGTGCTTTTATGCGAACGAATGCAGATATTCTGGTTTTAGATGAACCAACATCAGCAATGGACGCCCAAGCAGAGTTTGACATTTTCAATCACTTTCGCGCCCTGACCAAAAATCAGATGGTATTTCTTATTTCTCACCGTTTCTCTACAGTGCGGATGGCTGACAAAATTGTCGTTATTGAAGCTGGGGAAGTTGTGGAACAGGGAAGTCATCAGGACTTGTTGCAAGCAGGAGGGCGTTATGCAACTCTGTTTTCTTTGCAAGCCGCCGGATATCAATAGTGTACGGGAAAGGGTGATGTTTCAAGTAGGGGCACAGCATTGCTGTGCCCCTACAAACGACCTGTAGTTATATTGAATGTTGACTAAAATTTGGGACTATCTGCTATGAAATGGATATTTGACCCACTAATTCCTGTGAAAATCCAAAAGATGAAGGAACGGGTACGGTGGCGACATCCGAGTGTTGTCCAACGTAGGATTGACCAAACCAGCATGGTTATAGATGATGGCAACTCGGATAATCCAGAATTCTCCTTTATAGTTATAGGTGATAGTGGCACCACGGAACATCACGGACATCACCCCCAACGGCGAATTGCTGAATTAATGCTTGCTCACCGTGAGGAGTGCCGTTTTGTACTCCACACAGGCGATGTAATTTATGTGGTGGGTTCTCATGAGTATTACCCGACCAACTTTATTGAACCTTACCGCGAGTTTCTAGTCGGTGGCGAAAACCCGAAACGCATTTCCTACGATCGCATGGTGTTTAACCTGCCAATTCTACCAGTCCTTGGTAATCATGATTATTATGATGTGCCGTTGATGTACCGCTTACTTGCAGGAAGCACACTACCACTGCGCCGTTTCTTCCGCTACAAAGATATAGAAATTGGCTGGCATGGATCTTACCAGGGTGACGCTTTTGCACGGGCATTTCTTGATTATATGGCGGCGATCGCCCCCGGTGAACAGTTAGAGGATCACCTAGACAACCATTATACTGCTAAGACTGATACAGGACGCTGTTTGCGTTATGAAACCGGACATTTTACCCGCTTACCCAACCGCTACTACACTTTCCGTTATGGTGGAATTGACTTTTTCGCGCTCGACTCGAATACTTTTAACGCACCATTACCACTTCCAGCCACGAAAGAAGGAGAAGCCGAACGCCGTGAATTGGTTCATCGTCAGCATGAGATAGAACAAGAGGAGATGCAAATTCTCGAAGCTTGCTCTCACCTCAACCCGGATATACCTGAACAAGCCGAACAACTTGATGCCCTCAAAGCTAAGTTATACCAAATTGACGAGATAAAAATCGACATTGAAAAACAATTAGAATCCCATAAAGGGTCATCTGTAGATTTTGAACAACTTAACTGGCTCAAGCAAAGACTTATTCTATCTTGGAATAGTAAAGAAGTACGCGGACGTATTATTTATTTTCATCATCCTCCTTACGTCACTGAGAAGACCAAATGGCGTCAAGCGCAAACCTTAGCAGTTCGTCGCCGTTTGCGTTGGGTTTTTGATGAAGTCGCAGACACTCTTGGTTCCCTGACTAAAGGGCGTCCGATAGTCGATTTGATTTTAAATGGTCACGCACACTGTCTAGAACATCTCCGGACTGTGGACACTGGACACGCTGACTCTTTCATCAACTGCATTATCTCTGGTGGTAGCGGTCATTACCCCAGGCGTCAGCGAAAGGAGGGGTCAGAATTGATGGAAACTTTTGAGGACAGTACAGATAATCCTACCCGTAAAGTTGCGGATTCTCTGTTATTTCTTGGTCGCGATGGTTACGATGAGCAAAAGCGACTACCGTATTCATTTGTACGAATTGATGTCAAAGATGGTAATCCACCCAAGTTTATTGTTAGACCGTATGTAGCTGAACGCTTTCAAGGAGAATGGTGCGATCGCCAACTTGAACCGTTTATCATTTGAATTTTGAGGTATAACCCAGATTCCGCACCGTTGTCATGTCATATACCAAAAGCTGTGGGCAACCAAAGGGCGATGGCGCAGACCATCCCATAGGGGCGATCGCACTACTTACATCGGCATTTTTGACCCAGATTTGTCTTCATTCTTCGTATATCATTTTTTTTGTCATGCCACCGTCAATTACAAAATTCTGCCCAGTAATAAATTCTGCGGCATGAGAAATTAAATACTCAATCATAAAAGCGACATCCTCGGGTTTGCCAACTCGACCTACTGGATGCTGAAGATGGTCAATCTCTGTTAATTCTACCTGCTTTCTTAAGGAAGACTTACGCCATTTACTCACATCAATCCATCCCGGACTAATACAATTGACTCGAATGTCTGGTCCAAGACTAATAGCTAAAGCATGGGTAAGAGCAACAATGCCTCCTTTTGAAGCGGCGTAGGCTTCTGTATTTTTCTCTGATTGAAGCGCACGAGTCGAGGCAATGTTAATAATCGTTCCCTTCGATTGACGTAAGTAGGGAATGGCATACTTAGACAACAAAAAACAGCCTGTCAAATTAGTTTGTATAACTTTGTGCCAATCTTCTAATGACAAATCTTCAATAGGAGGATTGTTTGGGTTAGAGATACCAGCATTGTTAATCAATCCATCAATGCATTGAAATTTCTCAATTGTGGTTTCAATACACTGCCGTGCAGAGTTTTCGAGGGAAACATTTGTTTCAATAAATAACAAAGATTCTTCAAAGCGATGAAATTCTTGCAGGCATTCTTTTCCTGCTTCACTATCAATATCTGCTATCACCACTCGACTACCACAAGAAAGTAAATGCTGGCTAATACATTTTCCAATACCTTGTGCGCCACCCGTGACTATTATAGTTTTGTCCATAAATATATAGCGCTTCTCGTTTGAATGAAGTCATTATTTATCTGTGTCCATCTGTGGTTCTCCTAACTTGATGTATTGCACTCAACCCCCGAACCGCTATAATTTTGGTTGTTTCAGCGTTTGATGTCGATTCCTGTTTTTTGCTAAGAATTGCACCCAACCACAACATTGTTATCCTCGTTACCCAAGCAAAACTTGACAACTTCCCGCGCTAGCTTGTTAAAGAACTTTCAACTCAAAAATTTTCCAATTTGTAGTGTTCCTGGAAAGAATGGTGGGTTACGGCGCACTTTAGTTACCATGTAAAACCTCAACTGTCATGCGCCTAACCCACCCTACATAATGGATAATTTATTTTTTGGTACTCCCTAAGCCCATCTCTGATTTGTCTGTCTCCCCATCTTAAGTCATCAACTTGTAGCTGAGATAACATTCCATGAGTTTGTAACCTATGGAGGACTAACAAGCCTACAAGGACTTATTAAAATCAGTCTAATGCTAAATGGAACCATTTATGCGTATTCATCATCTCAATTGCGGCTGTATGTGCCCGATTGGTGGACCCCTCTTTGATGGCTTTAGTCGCGGTCCAACAGCTCGCCTCGTCTGCCACTGCTTGCTCATTGAGACAAATCAGGGACTCGTTCTCATCGATACCGGCTTCGGTCAGCGCGATATCAAGGCACCTGACTCGCGCCTCAGCCCGTTCTTCATTTATTTGAATGGCATCCAGTTTGAACAAAAATACACGGCGATCGCTCAGATCGAACAGCTTGGCTTTCATGCCCGTGACGTGCGCCATATCGTCCTGACCCACCTCGATTTCGACCATGCCGGTGGTCTAGAGGATTTCCCGGAGGCGACTGTACACGTAATGCTGTCTGAGATTGAGGCTGCGAAGGAGCGGCAGGGCTTCATCGGATCGCGGCGCTATCGTCCAGGACAGTGGGACGAAGTCCAACACTGGAAGTACTATTCGGCTGGGGGCGAACCTTGGTTCGGCTTTGAGGCAGTGCGCGACCTCGACGGACTACCACCAGAGATTCTCCTCATCCCGCTTGCAGGTCATACGCGAGGTCATGCCGGCATTGCGATTGAAACCCCCGAGGGTTGGCTCCTACATGCAGGCGACGCCTACTTTTACCGACACGAGATGGGATCTACTAAACCGCGTTGTACACCCGCTCTGCGTGCCTACCAATGGCTGATGGAAGTGGATCGCAAGGCTCGGCTGTACAATCAAGAGCGACTACGCGCGTTATCGCTTGACCGTAGTAAGGGCGTACGCCTCTTCTGTAGTCATGACGCGATCGAGTTCAAAGCGTTCACCGACCAGTAAGCGCGGGTACCAAAACTAGAAAGTTCATCTATTTGGTACAGCCATCTATCGTCATGTTTTTAAGCCAATCCGTAAGTGAAATTACGGGCTTAATACCGCTGGCAGCAGTTGATTGTAAATCTGTGTACCTTGCCTTAAGCCGCCTCCGCCGTCTAGATGTGTGGTTTGATGTAAAAGAAATCAACTGTTGCAAAAGGTTTCATGAAAGCTAAACCAAAATATCATTTTTTACCTTTCACTCTAATTATCCTGCTGATGCTATGGTACTTGCTGCTTCACCCATCCAGGGTAGCGATCGCAGCCTCTGCATCTTCTACTGTTTACGAACAACGGGTTATTCACAGTCCAGATGGTATTGGTAAATTTTACATGGGTCGAGAGATAGCCAAAGTCATGGGGCATACAGGAGCTCTTTGGCTAGAACGACCAAGCCGAGAGGCTGAAGAACAGCCAAGCAAAGTTGTCAGCGCCCTCAATCTCAAACCTAACGATGTTGTGGCAGATATTGGTGCTGGGACAGGGTACATGAGCTTTCGTATTGCTCCCCTCCTCACAAAGGGAAAAGTCTTGGCTGTGGATATTCAACCAGAAATGTTGGATATTATTGAGTTTTTGAAGAAAGAGAACAATATCACCAACGTTGAGCCTATTTTGGCAACTCTGACCAACCCCAACTTACCACCCGAAAGTGTTGACCTAGCTTTGATGGTGGATGCATATCACGAATTTGAAAATCCACGAGAGGTGATGCAAGGGATTTTTCGGGCACTTAAACCAGGTGGTAAAGTAGCGCTGGTTGAGTACCGAGGTGAAAATCCCTTCATTATGATTAAACGACTACACAAGATGAGTCAAAGACAAACACAAAAAGAAATGCAAGCGGTTGGTTTAGTTTGGCGTGAAACCAAAAACTTGTTACCACAGCAGCATTTGATGGTTTTTGAGAAACCCCAGGCACAGTAGTACAAAATTCACCTATTGCAACCGCAGCCCATAACTCACACAGATATTACAGACTATTATCTGCGTCGAATGCTTTGTGCATCTGCGGTTAAAATCAGTTTTTCTAGTTAAGAACCAGGTGGAATCAGGCTAGCAGTTTTGGTATCACTATCCCAAACTATCCAGCCGAATTGATTGTCTAAATCAGTCGCATTATTTGTGACTTTAAAATTAATCTTTTCACCGTCTCTAGTTTCAACAGCGAAGTCGGCATTTTGAGCATATATCACCTTAAAACCTCTGTCTCGCAGGCAATACATCGCCCAAGCTTTTAATGATTGCTTGTATGGTTCGTGTGGAATTGGTGGCTTTTTAATTGCCTCTTCGATAACTTGAAATGTTTTTGGATCAGCCATTAATTTTCTTCCCCTCCTTCCCCTACCTTATGGATCACAACGAATTTCAATCATAAAGCCATCGGGGTCGTAGAAGTACACACCTCTACCAGTGGGACGGGTGACTGGTCCGTGGGCGATCGCAATTTGGTTTTGTCTTATGACTTCGACCGCTTGCTCAAACAACTCAGGGGCAATGTCAAACGCCAAGTGATATGCTCTGGTAAAAGTACGTTCCGGGTTTGGGTCTGGCGGTGGTAAGTCTGGTTCCCAAAATAAATCGAGAATTGTGCCATCTGGGGTGACGAAGTTAGCCACTTTCCCCTGTGCTACTAAGTCCACAAGGGTTGCGGGAACTTCATCACCAGTAAGTTCGTGCAAACCCAGAATAGTACTGTAGAAGTGACGAGAGGCTTGCATATCGTGGACGTTGAGGGCTATGTGATGCACTCGTCGCAGGTCGCCCAGACTCAGGGCACTTTTTAGGGATTGGGTACTTGGTAGCATGGCGGAACTCAATTGACTGACTGAGGTAGAAGCTACACTTAATGATATAAAAAGCTGGCTCTATTAACTAGCTACTATACCTATGTGGTTACTCAAGTTTATCAATATTCTGCTTGTCATTGAAATTGCGGGCTCTAGCCTTCTGTATGACCAGCAAGTGAAATTACCCCTGTAGGGTACAGGGGTAATTTATAATTATTAGATTTTCAATGTAAGAGAAAATCAACAAGAAGCTAATAGCACACTTTATCAACAGTTTAAGGCAAATGTATTTATATAGTAAAGCTGATTATTTATAATTTTTAAACAATATTTTTTTGCCGTTTTTCTACTTATTTTACTTATTCTTTTAACCTTTCCCCTTAGGTTTGATACTAATATAAAGGGATAAAACCAATACTTAATTTTAATTTATACCAACAGTAAAGTACAAAGTAGAACTGCAAAAATACAATTTTAAAAAACTTATTGTTACGTTAAGTTAGGTAGATTACCAAATCAAATAGACAGGGTAAATACGCATAATTAACTACGCCTTACGATTATAACTTGAGACAGACTCTGCCATTTAATATGTATATCCTTAGATCGGTTAACTTATTGTTTTTAATCGTTAAATTGGCGAGTGAAAACAATTTTTATCAAATAAGCGTCAAACCTTTTTGATTTAAGGAGACGATTGGCATGGTTGAGAGCAGGCAGGGTTCAGATAGGCAGAGTGTAAACGCTAACAGCATAACCACAGATCAAACTTATGGTGGTTCAGCAGGCACAAGCACAGATGCAGGGGTGTCGAGAATTGAAGATGCCAACCGCATTATAATCGGTCAACCGGGTGCAGGTTCAGCAGGCGCAAACATCGGTGCTGATGCATCTGGAAGCGTTGATGCTAACCGCATCATAACCGGTCAACCTTATGGTGGTTCAGCAGGCACAACCACAGGTACAGGGGTGTCTGGAAGCAGTATAAGCACAGGTCAACCGGGTGCAGGTTCAGCAAGCACAACCGCAGGTGCAGGGGTGCCTGGAAGCAGTATAAGCACAGGTCAACCTTATGCAGGTTCAGCAAGCACAACCGCAGGTGCAGGGGTGCCTGGAAGCAGTATAAGCACAGGTCAACCGGGTGCAGGTTCAGCAGGCGCAAACGTGGGTGCTGGGGCATCTGCAGGTGCAAATGCTTCTTCTGGGGGTCAAGCTGGTGCTCAAGCAGCAAACGGAGGCATCAATCCTCTAGTCACTAGAGCGCTAATAGGCGGACTCATTGGTGGTACTTTGGGGTCATTAGCTGCTGCGTTTGCTGGTCAAAGAATAGCTAAGGGCTTTAACGTTGCTGCAAAAGGTATAGGAGAAGCTGCAAAGACAATAGGTGGCGGTCTTAGCCAAACAGGAAAAGGTTTAGGCGAAGCGGCAAAGAGTATAGCTGAGGGTGCTACCCAAGCTGTTGTAGGTGGTACAGTGGACACCGCAAAGGGTGTCGCTGATGTAACTAAGCAAGCCGCACAAGGTGCATTGGACGTAGCACAGAATACAGCGCAGGGTGTTGCTGATGTAACTAAGCAAGCCGTAGCAGGTACAGTAGACGCAGTACAGAGTACAGCCCAGGGTGTGGCTGATGTAGCCCAGCAAGCCGTAGCAGGTACAGCAGACGCAGTACAGAGTACAGCACAGGGTGTTAGCCAAGCTGTACAAGGTGTAGCACAAGGTACAGCAGACGCAGTACAGTATACGGCACAGGGTGTTAGCCAAGCTGTACAAGGTGCAGCACAAGGTACAGCGGACGCAGTACAGTATACGGCACAGGGTGTTAGCCAAGCTGTACAAGGTGCAGCGGACACAGCAAAAGACACAGCAAACCGTGCCGCTGAGGGAACTAAGCAAGCCGCACAAGGTACAGCGGACGCAGTACAGAATACAGCCCAGGATTTTAACCAATCAGTACAAAGCGCAACCCAGAATGCCCAGCCATCTGGAAATCAGGGCAATCAATATCAAGGCTGGACAAGTGCAAGCAACCAGCAAAGCAACGCTAATGAAGTCGAGATGGATCGTACGCCGACGATCTACATTTCAGCACCAGACCCGATAGAGGGACTTGACGACAATCCAGTTACGCCTGTAGTTGATCCAACTCTATCTATTGATGCTGGATCAGTAGATGCTGATGAAAAAGACCCGCTTGAGGAAGAAATTGCTCGGTTTACCGATTACAACAGATAGGAATTTGACATTCCAAACGTCATCAATAAAACCTAAACACTGTAAAGACGGTAGCCTCTTTTAAATAAAGGTAGTCCTATAGGACTACCTGCAAACATAACAAGCTCGCAAGTTATACGATATAGTTTTTTGGCTTAGACTCAACCAAATTAAGGAAAAAGGTCTAAGTGTCGTACTGAACTGTCGTGTAAGCAGATGCGAATGAACCAGTTTTGGCACAAAGGAAACGATTATTATGGATGCGAACCAGCAGCTTTTGGATCAACCTCAAGGAAATATTGATTTAGCTACAGATCAACCTGATGCTTATCAAGTAGGTCAACAGACAAGTAATGGGTTATCTAAAGTAGCTATTGGAGCGCTCATTGGTGCTACGTTAGGCGCAATAGCTGGGGCTTTAGCTATTGAGGGTACAGCCCAAAAGGTTAACCAAACTGTAAAAAATGTAGGGGACAAGGTAAAGAATACAGCCCAAAATTTTAACCAAAATGTACAAAGTGTAGGGGACGCAATAAATACAATAGCTGTGGGTGTTAACGACACCACAAAAGATGTAGGGCAAAGCGTCAGAGGTTCAGCTTTGGGCGTTAACGAGACTGTAAACAATACAGTGACTGCTGTTAAGACTACAGCGGTGGGTGTTACCGACACGGTAAACAATACAATGGACATCGTCAAGGGTGCAGCACAAGGTGTTAGCAACTCTGTTACAAATACAATGGACGTAGCCAAGAGTGTAATTCAGCATGACACGCCATCTGGTACTCAAAGCGTTAACGTACCTAACGTACCTAACGTACCTAATGACCAGACGTCTTATATGTTAGTCCCAGTAGAAAACCAGAAGTGAGTTCTTGAGCGAACTATCCCGATCTACTGAATTTTAATTCTTGTAAAGGGTGCGGCAAAACAGAAATGTCTGGTAGTTTAGGGCAGTTATTAGCGTAGGGTGGGCAATCTCCACCCTACGGATTTACTTTATCTGTCTTTTGGCAGTTATTAATTGCTCATTGGCAGCAATGTAGGAGGATATACCTCTTTAGGTTGGTTGTAGTCTTACTGATGATTGATAGATTAATCATAAATAACTAGCTGCTTCAGTTAGGCGTTATGCTGTCTTGGTATAAAGGAGACAATTAATTACGATGGGTAATTACAAGCAGCCTATTGATAAGCATGACCAAAAGGCTGAGCGCATTAGGGAGCTACGCACAGTTCATCGAGCAGGTACAGGCATAGGTGGTGGGTTAGTTGGAGCAGCGATTGGTGGTTTACTCGGTCGCAAACTTGGAGGAATTTCTGGTGCTGTAGTGGGCGCAGTCGCTGGCGCTTTGGTTGGTAAGGGTACAGCTCAGCGTGTTAACCGCACTGTAGAAAGTGTAGTGGACGCCGCTAGGAGTGTAGCTGAGGGTGTTAACCACTCTGTAGTAGGTGTAGGTAATGCGTTAAAAGATACAATTGACGAGGTCAAGCCTTCTGTAGTTGGTGTAGTGGATGCAGTCAAAAATACAGTTGACGAGGTCAAGCCGTCTGTTGTCGATGCAGCCAAGACTGTAGCTGAAGGTGTTAAGTACAATGTTGACACTGTAACCAATGTAGGAGATGCATTAAAAGATACAATTGACCAGGTTAAACCCTCTGTAATCGGTGTAGTGGACGCTGCAAAAGGTACAGTTGAGGAGGTTAAGCCGTCTGTCATCGGTGTAGTAGATACATTGAAAGATACGGTTGACGAGGTCAAGCCATCTGTAGTAGGTGCAGCAAAGACTGTAGCTGAGCTTGTAAATAACTCTGTCAATGGTGTAGGCGATACATTAAAAGATACAAATCAACAGAACAATCCTTCCGTTACAGGTGAAGAGGACGCGACAAAAGCCACACCTGAGGCTGTAAACCACACTATAAAAGATACAGTCAACCAGGTCAAGCAATCTGTAATTGGTGTGGAGGAAACCGCCAAAGATACAGATGAGGAAGTTAAGCTGTCTGGTAATCACAACAACAAGATAGACGAAGCGCTGGTTACGGATCATCTGCCAAGGTCAAGCAACGAGCATCCTCTTAGTGATGATTTTATATCGTCTCATTGCCCACAATACGAAGACCCCACGCCGCCTGCGGTACTCCTTCCCGCACCACCTCCTCGCACTCCTTTGGTACCAAAACAAACAACAGAAGGTTTTTTGAGTGAGGAGTTGGGGGTGGAGTTTCATGAAAATAGTAAGTTATCAGATGAAGTTGATATTGAACCTGACATTAGTGAACAGGTTGAGCAAAATTTAAATGATTTACAACAGCCTCATAGTTTTCAAGAAATAGACATAAAAGAGCTTAAGAATTTTCAAGAAACAGACAGAAAAGAGATTGAGTATAAAGATATTCAACAGAAAGAAAAAGAATTTCAGCACAGTCAACAAGAAACAACTCAACAGGTTAGCCAACCAAGTATTCAACCACAGACTGAAAAAATTCAAAAAGCCAGTGGAATTATTGTTGGCTCAGTTATTTTAACTTTGATTGGTGTCACCTTTGGATTGAGCCAAAAACAAAATTCTTTAGTCATAAAAAAATCATCAGCATTTTCTCAGAGTCTACTTTCAACACCGGGAAGAACTCCAGAAACAACTCCAGAAAGAAATGCGCAAACAATGACTTATGGTTGGATTTTTATAGGTAATATTAACAAAGGCTCAGATTCAGAATTGGTTGGAAAACCTCTCATAAAAAATTCACAGTCTACTGATTCACCAGTTGTTCCATCTGTAGGGTCGGTAGTAACTGTAAATGTTGAACCAGGGGTGACGTTGAGGAACAATACACCACAAGCACCTAACTTTAGTCCTCAAGAACAAAAAGCTTTAGCTGTTCTTAAGCCTCAAGAAAAGCTAAAGATTCTTAAAGTAGAGTTGATCAAACCTCCCATTACCACTGAGTCATCAACAAAAGTTTGGGCAAAAGTCTATAGATGTGGTAGTGCTTGCTTGTAATGTCATGTATGTTTGATTATTCTTTAGATTTTCACAATATAGATTTTCGACAGCATCGTGAACTGTATCGCGTGGGTAAGGGCGAACAGGGAGTGCTTTTGGTAGAACCGTACAAATCAGAAATTCTTCCCTACTGGCGGTTTAAAACTCCGGAGATTGCTAGACACTCTAGCGAAAAAATTTACCAAATGTTTTTGACGTATTTGGAAGAGGATGATTTTGTTGGTGCGGATATGGCGCGGAAGTTTTTACAAATGGGGTACACGCGATCGCGCCGCTATGCTAATCATAAAAGTGGTAGAAAGTACAAAACCAATCCTCAAAAAGAATCTTCTCAAGAAGCCCAGATTCAAGCGAGAAAAGATATTTTACCAAATGAAGTAGATCCAGTGAAAGCTGAATCAGCAGCCATTTTCAAACAGAAGTGGATACAAGCAAAGACAAACGAGAAATATCTGCACCTTTTAGCCCAGCATAAACAAATGTACGAGCGTTAAGAAACAGCGTAAGGAAGCCACTCCTTTTTTACCTTATCTACCTTGTCTCCCTTGTCCCAACAACTGCGTGGTATGTTTGAACGCAAGCTCGTACGACCAGGGAGATTTTATTTGTATCAGGCGTTTCGTGAAATGGTGTGAATTTTTAAAGGGGTACCAAGAGGCTTTCCCGCCAATTCACCCTCAGTCCTTTTCTCAGTAGTTTCTGTCGCTTGCGAGCTAATGTACTGAGCCTTAGGTAGATGTTTAACCTCAGTAGTCGTAGGTTTAGAACTAACTGGGTCTTTTTTTTCGGTATAATCAACTATCTCGTAGTTGTCTTCCACTTGCTTGAGTTTATACTCATTTTGTTGCAAAAGTCTTTGAGTGGTGACCAGGGTAAAGATAAGGAGCATAAGCTGTATCTGCCAAGGTGCTAAGACCAAACTTAGGATTATACACACCAGTGCAAATATCCCCACAAAATATCCTATCTCGTCGCTACATTTTTTGAAGATGTAGCCACCAATTAAACCAGTGAAAAGTGGAATTAGGAAAAACAAAGCCATAGTTTTTCACCTCTGAAGTCTAAGCAGAAGCGTTTATATGTGCATATTAGGACTATTGTCGGTAGCAACTGTATTCAGTTTTACACCCTACGTTGTTTTAGCCATAACATGTGCTACCTATAACAACAGCGTATGAAGACAAGATTCCGAAATCCTCTGTTAAACTAGCTTAACACTTTCTGATTACACTATTTAATCTATCTAACGTATTACCTTAAAAAGTAGCGTTTTCAACTGAAACACCCGATGCTGAACATTCCTCAATTACTGGTTACTGAACTCAACCTTAAACCTTATCAGGTGCAAAACGCGCTAGAACTTTTGGCGGAGGGCGCGACAATTCCCTTTATTGCACGATATCGCAAAGAGCGTACAGGTGAGATGAATGAAGTCCAGTTGCGCGAAATTGAAGATAAGTATAATTACTTAACAGAATTAGAAGAAAGGAAATCGGTGATTTTGAATGGCATAGCAGAACAAGGTAAACTCACCGATGAACTCAAACAAAAAATTGAATCCTGTTTACAAAAAACAGAACTAGAGGATTTATATCTCCCCTACCGTCCAAAACGTCGCACTCGCGCCACCGCTGCTAGAGAAAAAGGACTCGAACCGTTTGCGGAGTTCATCAAGTCGCTGAACGTCAAAAATGGTGCTTCAGCGTCGCTGGAAGCAGAAGCGGCGAAGTATATCTCCCAGGAAAAGGGAGTCAAAACAGCAGAAGAAGCCCTCAAAGGTGCTTCTGATATCCTAGCGGAAGAAGTCGCGGAAAAAGCAGAACTACGTGCATATCTGCGGGACTACTTGCTGGAGGAAGGGGTGTTTGTCTCCCGCATCAAAGATGATCATCCAGAAGGGACAACCAAGTTTGAGATGTACCGCAATTATCAAATGCGGGTGAAAAATATCGCACCTCACAATCTGTTGGCGTTGTGTCGCGGTGAAGCAGAGGAAGTATTGAGTTTTGAAATTTCTTTTGATGAGGATGTGGTGCTTTCCTACCTGGAATCAAAAGAAATTAAAACGAAAGTCCGCGCAATTCGTGATTTTTATCAAGCGATGTTGAAGGATGCATTTAACCGCTTGATGAAAGCTTCTATTATGAGTGAAGTGATTTCACAGAAGAAAACCCAAGCAGATATTGAATCTATCAAGACGTTTGAAGCGAATTTGCGCGAGTTGCTACTGTCAGCGCCAGCGGGGATGAAACCAACGCTGGCTATAGATCCAGGGTTTAGAACTGGGTGCAAAGTTGCTGTACTCGATCAAACCGGGAAATTTTTGGAATACCAAGCGGTATTTCCCCATCAAGCAGCCGAACAACGCCAAAAAGCTGCACAAACTCTCAAAAATTTAATTGAGAAGTACAAAATAGAGTTAATCGCCATTGGTAACGGTACAGCTTCGCGCGAGACAGATGAATTTGTCTCGCAAGTGCTGCAAACAATCGAACGCAAACCAACTAAAGTCATGGTGAATGAGTCAGGTGCTTCGATATATTCTGCAAGCAAAGTTGCTTTAGAAGAATTTCCCGATTTAGATATTACCGTGCGCGGTGCCATTAGTATTGGTCGCCGCTTACAAGATCCACTCGCGGAACTCGTGAAAATTGATCCCAAGTCTATCGGTGTGGGACAATACCAGCACGACGTGGATCAGAAGTTGTTGAAAAAGAAGTTGGATGACACGGTTGAAAGCTGCGTCAACTACGTCGGCGTAGACTTGAATACCGCCTCCAAGGAACTTCTCACCTTTGTCTCTGGCATTACGTCAAGCGTTGCTAATAACATTGTCGCTTATCGTAACCAGCACGGCGCGTTTAAAAATCGCCGGGAATTGAAGAAAGTCGCGAAATTGGGACCAAAGGCTTTTGAACAAGCAGCCGGTTTCTTACGCATTCGGGGTAGTGACAACCCTTTGGATAATACTGCAGTACACCCAGAAAGTTATCCAGTGGTGCAGGCGATCGCATCCGACTTGGGCGTACCATTAAGTCAAATCACCCAAATTGGCGAAAAGCTGAAAAAAACTAATCTCAACAAATATGTCACCGACACCGTAGGCGAACCAACGCTACGCGACATCCTTAGCGAATTGGAAAAGCCAGGAAGAGATCCACGCGCTGAGTTTAAGTATGCCACATTCAAAGAGGGAATCAAGGAAATCTCTGACCTTAAAGAAGGGATGGAATTAGAAGGGATCATCACGAATGTTGCCAATTTCGGCGCTTTCGTTGATATTGGTGTGCATCAGGACGGTTTAGTGCATATCTCCCAACTTGCTGATAGATTTGTTGACGATCCAAAGAAAATCGTCAAGGTAGGACAAGTTGTGAAAGTGCGAGTGCTGGAAGTCAATGAGAAATTGAAGCGGATTAGTTTGTCGATGAAATCAGTTAAGCAGTAGATTTCTTGGAGCCAAAATGTAGAGACGCGCCATGGCGCGTCTCCAGGCGCGAAACCTTGCCTTGAAAGTCTATTTTTATGCTTTGTTATAAACTGTTGTAAGCGTAGCTGATGGACTCTCATACAAAAGTCAATTTTTGTAAAAATGAAACCACAGATGGTCACAGATGGACACAGATGAATTATCTGTGTCCATCTGTGTCTATCCTTGGTTATAAATACTCAATACAGGCTTTTGTAAGAAGTCTATTCATCTAAATCTCTTCTCAAAAATAGCAAATGGCAGTTTATCAAGTTCGACTCATAAATTCCGCAATTGGATTGGATCGCACTATCGAAGTCCCAGATGACCAGTATATTCTTGATATCGCCCAAGAAGCTGGTATCCGTTTACCATCTGGATGCAAACAAGGGGAATGTTCTGTCTGTGTTGCTAAGATAATCAGTGGAGAAATTGACCAAAGTGAGCAAAAGTTTCTGCGTCCAAACGAACTAGAGGCTGGCTACACTATTACCTGTGTTGCTTATCCTTTGTCGAATTGCACTTTAGAAACTCATCAAGAACAGCTCTTGTATAAATCATCGCTTTACTTTCAAGCAAATACTGCACCTCTAGAATAGTTATAGAGGAAATTTATAGAGCTAAGTATAAAATCATTATAGGGTGCCTAAGTTTTGGTTAACGCACCCTAAAAATTTAAGATTTTCTTTATAAACAACCTAGCGCTAAACTTTCCACTTTATTTCTAACTCTTCACTGTAAAGTCTTTGAAAATACCAGCCAAATGGAAGAAGAGAGATATGCCTTGTAAGAGAGGTTAAGGTGCAACACATCGTTGAATATAGTTGTAGTGCTTTAAAACTATCTTTTTGCTTTTTAGGTAAGAACAATGATGGTAACATTATTCACCGCGCTAGCAACAGCTTTAAGCTTGCTAATTGTTGATTTAGTTGTTCCAGGTGTTAACATTGCTAACTTTCCAGCAGCTTTAATTGCTGCTTTGGCTATTGGCTTAATCAATGGATCAGTTAAGCCAGTTCTTTCGACTCTTTCTTTGCCACTTAACTTTCTAAGTTTTGGAGCATTTTCACTCATTGTTAATGGCATTTGTTTCTCTTTAGCAGCATTTTTGATTCCTGGGTTCCAAGTTCACGGACTCATTGCTTTTCTTCTCGGTCCTGTCGTCCTTTCTTTTGCTAATACTTTCATTACCAAATACTTTGCTGAAAGAAATTTGGCTTTACCTGGTACTCAAGATGCAAAGAACAAAGCAGAACTGCCTTCCAGCTAAATATCAGGAACCACTTGTAGAGACAAGAATAATTTTGTCTCTACTCTATCCCGAAACAAGATAACTCCTGTGGAGGAGTTCTTCATTCGGTTAATTAAAGAAAATGAAAGTGAAAACAATTTAAGAAAGTAGCAGAAATCCCATGAAATTACTTCGTTTTATTCTAGGTTTGGTCGTGCCTCCTTTAGGCGTTTTCCTAACAGTCGGTGTTGGTCCTACTCTGTTGATTAACGTTTTACTTACGCTTCTTGGTTGGCTTCCCGGTAGTATTCATGCAATTTGGGTCATTGCTAAGTACGAAGAGAAACTGGACAGAGGGGGAGAAATATACTAACCTTTTGCACTATTGGTAGTCATCCTCCTTGAAATTGCAAAAAAAGACGCTAAAAAACTGTAGAGACGCGGCATTCATGTCGCGTCTCTACTTTAAATTATGTAAATGTAAAAATTAGGGTAGGCATTTGCCTACCCTGTCGCTGGTAGTCTACCTATTTTTTAACAGGTTCTTTATCTTTCAACCTGTCAGCCGCTGCATAGAGTAACTCCCTTAATATTTGTTTGATTTGACGCTCTTTTTTAGCGATCGCCGTACCTGCTTCACCAAGTTTTTCGTCTATCTGGGTACTTTTTTCTTGTACCTGTGCAACTACCACTTCTGCTTGTGGACGGGCTTGGTTAAACCAGTTTTTAGCTTCGTCTAAATATCCTTGAACTTCCTCAGTACGTCCGCCATAACGTGCGGCTAAATTAGCTTGTACTATAGCAAGTTGTGCTCGCAGTTGGGCATAGCGTTTCTTTAACAATTCTGCTTCATCACTATTTTTGATGCCATTGATAGCCGATTCAATAGCACTTTTTGCACTAGCAGATTTTTCTTTACTTGTGTCTTGAATTTCTACTAGAATTCCTTCAACTTCTTGCTGAATTTTTTCTTCTTCTTCATCTAATTTAGCTTGTAGCTGCTTAACTTCAGCTTGAGTTTTAGCAATCGATTCGTGTCTTTTACTATTAACTGCTTCCAAGGCTCCCTCAATGGATGCCGTCACTTCTTCTTTCACGTCGCTGCCTTTTTCTTGTAAGTTTTCAATGACAGTAGAGACAGCATCTTTAACAAGGGTGCGAAGTTCAGTAGAACCTTCTTTAAACTCAGAAACTACCTGAGAAAGTGCAGATTTTACAATTTCTCGAACACGTTCGGCTCTGACTTGTCCGGTTTGTTTTGCTTGTTGCAGGTCGTTTTTAATTTGCTCTTTGATATTATTAGTCATCTTTAATGCTCTTTGAGATTTAACTTATAGAAATTTATCGAGAGTATGTCTCTTCTTTATCGTGACGCAATATTTTCTAACGCGGTACATCCTTTAGGTAGAATAGATAGAAAACAACTAGCTAGCTAAAGGAAAGGCAGCAGCTAATATCCAACCAAACAATAACGCGCTACCAATGCCATAACTCCAAGGTTCTGCAAACAAGCTGGCAACATAAGAAAAAATACTCATAACCAAGGGAAACAATGGCAGTAAAAGGTAAATGAAGCCGAGTTCAGGCAACAAGTAAAGCACCAAAATAAAACCCCCTACCAAAATCACACTTTGTCCTAGCCACCACAGAATTCGTCGTCCAACTCCAACGCCTTGTTGTGCAACTCCAGATGCCAAAAACCAAGGAAAACAAGCAAGTGACATGAGGGGAAACAACTGAAAACGTGGTGGAATCAGCCACCACTGCAACCACAGCACCTGCGCCATTGCACCAAAGGCAACCCACAATACTACAAATAGCCCTACACCTAGCCCCACAGTTCGTAGTGTAGGACGCGGCAAGCGAGACATGACAGCCAGCCAAACGAAACCCGCAGCACCGAACCAAATGCTCACCGCACCACCTACCAGCAAGCCACCTAAACTGTTAATATCTCCACCACGACTCAACAATGCGAGTACACCGCTTGCGACAAATGGTGCAGCCAGTAAACCTGTCCAACTTCTTAACTGATGAACTTTCAGCTTATCTGGGGTGGCGTGCAAAACAGGCGCAACTGCACCAAGTAAAGCCAACCATGCTAGCAAGTGCAGGAAATACCAAATCATCCGATAGTCAACATAGTTACTGCTGCGTTGCACTCCAAACGTGGCATCAAGCCAGTTTTTGGCAGCTTGCTGGCTAGCATCGCGGAATAAAATGGTGATGTGTTCAGCGTTGGGAATGACGACAAGCGATCGCCCCCTTCCCTCAGCAAAGTTGTCATTTTCTCCTCCCGCCGTCCTCAGCAACCGCTGTGCATTGGCAACAAAGCGACCTTCCCAAGTACCAGCTTGCAACTGCAGGTTACGCGGGGCTGAGGGCGTGACATTTGCACCCGTGGGCGAAACCGCAACAGTTGCAGCAAAACGGTTGACATCGCGGATACCCGCCGACATTACCGCACCACTCCCCATAGAATGACCCAGCAACGCCAACCGCGACGAATCTACTTCTGGTTGTTCCAAAATTGCTGCATAAGCAACATCTAGGTTTTGCTGGAGTGAACCACGTTCCAGTGGTTTGGCGTTCGCCCCATGACTGTCAAAATCCCATAGCATCACAGCATAACCTGCGTGTGCCAAAACGTGAGCGTAACCCAACATCAACTGCTTGGAACCCGCATAACCGTGCGCTATGAGGACACCCGGTATCTTCTGGGCGTTGGGTGGCGCAAGGTACAGCATCGGTACTCCTTCACGTTCAAGGCTACGCACCACTAACCCAGTACGCGCTGTAATGACACCCCACCAAGAAAAGGCAATCAGCAGCAGTGCGGCGATCGCCAATAATAAACGCTTGCGATTCATCTAAGTTGTGATTTTGCAGACACTCTAGATGATAATCAACAGATAGAGCATCAAAATTCTACCCAGCAAAGGAGATTTAGTTATGTAGGAATGGCACGCTTGTTAAGACCAAACTCTTGTGCCGACTCGTTAAGAGCCTCCGGACTCTTAACACATTTTGGGAGGCTGCTGCCTGGCGTTAAAATATTGCAGGCAGCAGCCCGGTAACGAGAAAAAAAGCTTAATTTCAAAGGGTTTTACGTTAACAAGCGTGCCATTGAGTTATATAGCTTGTAGAAATCACTTACTAGGCGATGCCAAGAATGACTTTGAAAGCAGTAAAAGAAAGTTTGTAGTAAGGGCTGTCTTCCCTTAAAATCCTCGTCCTAAGAGATGATTTATAAAGTAAATCTTAAGAGGCGAGACGATTTAGCATGAGTCGTACCATTGCAGCATCGCTTCCCCTAGAATAAAGAAATTTCTATGAAGTTTGATGTCTTTTTCTCCATTTGCCAAACAGAGATTAACGGTTACCTTCCCAATGAACGCACCATGTTCCATAATTTCTTTGACCAAGTGAGTCATGCAGATGAGCTTGGTTACGAAATAGCTTGGGTGGCAGAGAGTCATCTTTCATGTGAAGTTCAAAAACATAATCCAAATCCTGTTATTCCCAATTTCAAAAGCGAGATTGGTCTCAATACCGATATTCTCCAGTTAGCCCATAAAATTTTTGCTCTTACAAAACGCATTCACGTAGGTTCAGCCATTCGCAATATCCTTGTCAACGGTGGTCCGATAGCTCATGCTGAAGCCGTGAAAACGTTTCTTACTCTTCATGAGTTAGATCCAACTGAAAATCGTCTTATTCACCTCGGTTTTGCCACTGGACGTTTTCCCTTTTCCAATGCTCCTTATGGCATCGTTCCCCGTTCTGCTGTCGAAAACGCAGCTTGGCATGTCATCAAGGTAAAACTTTTTCAAGAAGCCACCGAAATTTTCCTACGCTTTGTTAAGGGTGATATTTTCTCATCACAAGAGGTCAGATCCAAAATTATCAGTCGTGAAGACTTCAAGAGCGATCAGGAATGGTCAAAAGTTCTTCAGGCATATGGTAAACAAGTGAACCAAATCGAAATTCCCCCTTTCTGGAATTTTGACCGTATTGGTATTATCCCCGCTCAAGCATCTCTTAATCTGTTGCGGTTAATTATTGGTTCTCATAACCCTATAACTCAGGAGTTGGCAAATACTATTTTACCTTGTAGAGTTTTTAACCTTTCCATCACACCGGAAGCACACATTGAAGAAACTCATCGACGCATGAAAACCAAATTTCATTCAGATGGAGGAGAATGGCAACGTTGGTATATGCCACGCACCGTTCTGGTTTTTATCGATAATACTCCCAAAAAGTCTATTGCTCAAAGACGGGCAATAGCACGCGCAAGAGCTAATCAAGCACTGCACGCATATTGGCAAGCAATTGAGGGAACGCTTGATCCACAAAAGATTATCAAAGCTACAAACAATGCACTAGTTGGAACTCCAGAGGATATCGTTCTACAAATACGAGAACGCTTTCATCCAGAAGATCGTCTTATGCTTTGGTTTGACTTCTTTAATCACAACAACGAAGAAGTTAAAGAAAGTATGACTCAATTTATGAGAAATGTTTGCCCTTATTTTGATTCATAATTTCATGTCCGGTAGCATCGGTTGTGTATAGTGGGGTTGGGTAAATCTTGCTCAAAATATAGTCATTTATCAGCGTGTCAAATGTGCTCTCTAACGGATCTGGGTTTTGCATGATTTTTGTGCCGACTTGGACGGTGTTCGGTGTGCACCAAAGTATTTCTCACGCTTGTAACGCAGCCACACCCGCAACACTTGCGGAATCTGTTCTTTTTGTTCCTTGCGATCGCGTATTGTAAAGCGGAACAATCAGGCTTCTGGCTGTCCTTGTCGCTGACTAATTGAAACTTTCTGTTCAATTGGGGCTAAAAGGAGTAAAAATCATACAAGGTAAGGGTTTGATGGAATAATTGCTTTTTGTTGCGATTGGCTTTGGCACTGGGTGTAAGCCCAGTAGTATAGTGCGAACCTGTAAGATTGTGACAGACGCTAAATATAGCTCCTGGTATCGCTGCTACTGGTTCAAAATGTGCTAGAGCTAATGCTACAGCACTCACCAGAATTTTGCATTCCCACATAATCGAAATTGTACGGCAAATAGCTGTTGATTTACCTGTAATAGCTGCGCCGATATAACCTAAGATTAACCCCAGAACATTATGTAAAATTACCGCTATGATTACTATTGGTGTGATGAATAACTTATCGCGATTTCAGCCCACAATCGTACCAAGAATCCAAGCGCTCGCTGACATGCAAACTAGGGGTAGTATTTTTAAAATACAACCTAATGTAATATCGAAATGAATATCAAATTGAAAAAACTACTCACAATTATCTTACTAACACTCATTGTCTTAAATCTGAACTTCATTCCTACAGCATTAGCCGCAGATACAGCTAATGGCGAAAAAATATTTAGTGTTCAATGTGCTGGTTGTCATATTAACGGTAGCAACATTGTTAGGCGAGGTAAAAACTTAAAATTAAAAGCACTCAAAAAATATCATATGGATTCCATTGAGGCAATTTCCTCGATTGTGGCTAACGGTAAAAATAATATGTCAGCTTACAAAGACCGTCTTACCGAGCAAGAAATACAAGATGTATCCGCTTATGTTTTAGAGCAAGCTCAAAAAGGCTGGCGTTAGTTAGAATATTTGTCCATAAAACTACGAACTGTTCTACGAACAATGACAACAATCACCGCTCAACCGAAATGGACCGTACCTGGACCTCGCCCTTTCCCAATTCTGGGACGCTCTGCTATGGTCTGGCGCTTTGCCACAGACTCGATAGGAGTATCGCATTCTCTGTTTCAAACCTATGGTCCGGTGGTCTCTCTGACAGCAGGCGGGGGCACTAATTTCTACTCGCCGCTCCCCAACTGTCCTGGCACAGTGTTGACCTACGGTTCGGAATATGTTCGTCAAGTGACTAGCCAGCACGAGATTTACTACAAGTATCCCTTGTCCGGGAGGTTGTACAGCAAGCGGGATGATTCAAAGCGGACAGAACCGCTCAAGCACTTTGGCGCGGGGCTGTTTGGTGTCAACAGTCTAACTCACCGCCAGCACCGCCAGCTTTTGATGCCTGCGTTTCATAAACAGCGAATCGATTCCTACCGCGACGATATTGTTACTATGACCCAATCGGTTCTGGAGCAATTGCCGATTAACCAGCCAACCGACATTGCTGAGGTGATGCGACTCCTCACCCTGCGCGTAGCCACCAAGACTCTGTTTGGCAGTGATATTGGTGAGGAGGGGGGTACAACCACCAAGATTTTACAAAAAGCTTTCACTTTAGAGGGTAGTGTTGGGGTTGCTCTGTTGCCCTTTGACTTACCAGGGCTACCGTACCATCACTTACTCAATTTAATGGCGCAACTGGATGACGAAATGCGCGTCCTCATTCAGCGTAAACAAGCGAGTAGCACTGATGATGGGGATGTACTCTCAATGTTAATCCAAGCACGGGATGCTGAGAGTGGTGTGGCGCTGACTGAGGACGAACTGCTCGGACACGTAGGTGCAATCTTTGCGGCGGGGCATGAAACCAGTGCCAATGCCCTCACGTGGACGTTATTTCTGCTTTCACAACATCCAGAGGTAGCCGCCAACTTGCTTGATGAACTCCAGAGCGTGTTGCAGGCAGAAGCACCAACTGTTGAGCAGTTGCAGCAGTTACCGTTGTTGGAACGAGTCATTAAAGAGAGTATGCGGGTGTTGGCTCCTGTACCCTGGAACGGGCGTGTTACCTCGGTTCCGACTGAACTCGGAGGTTACGCCTTGCCAGCCGGAACCGAGGTTTTCGTCAACATTTACCAGACCCATCATATGCCCGAAGTTTATCCAGAGCCAGAGAGATTTAATCCCAAGCGCTGGGAGGGATTTGAACCCACGATGTTTGAATACAACCCCTTTAGTGCTGGGTCACGCATCTGTATCGGAGCTGGCTTTGCGATGCTGACCATTAAGATTGTAGTGGCAATGCTCCTACAAAAATACCGCCTGCAATACCTTCCGCAGCAAAGAGTTGAACGCTGTGGTTTTATTGTCATGACTCCCAAGCACGGGATGCCGATGATGGTTCACAAGCAAGACCGCCAGTTTGCTCAGGGAGTGGGTGGTGTGCGGGGAAATGTGCGCGAGATGGTGCAGTTGCCAGCATGAAACAGCCAGCGCACTCGGCATCCATGATACTCTCAAACAAGACCTAAAATTTTTGTCGTTCAATAGTTGGAGGACGGCATTCCTCCCCTACCATGCTTAACCCATGAAAGGGGTATTCTGCCGTAATTTGTGATGAACCTACCCGCATCAAGCCGTCTACAATTCACTCCTGATTTAAACATTTGCCGTACCTTAAACGGGATGTGGCAAGTCTCCGGCGCACACGGACGCATTGATCCAAAAGCCGCGATTCAAAGTATGTTCAAATATTTTGATGCAGGCTTTACGACTTGGGACTTAGCAGACCATTATGGACCTGCGGAAGATTTTATTGGTGAGTTTCGGCGTCAGTTAATTGCGACTCGTGGTAAAGAGGCTTTATCTAACATTCAAGCCTTTACGAAATGGGTACCGCGTCCTGCTAGGATGACCAGAGAATTAGTTGAAGAAAACATTAATATTTCTCTCAGAAGGATGGGTGTAGAATCATTAGATTTAATGCAATTTCACTGGTGGGAATACCGGGATAAAAATTACCTCGATGCCCTCAAGTATATGGCAGAATTGCAAGCTGAGGGAAAAATCAAGCATTTAGCTTTGACTAACTTTGATACAGAACACTTGCAAATTATCACGGAAGCAGGCATCAAAATAGTTTCCAACCAAGTGCAATTTTCTCTTGTTGACCGCCGCCCTGAAGTTAATATGATTCCGTTTTGTCAACAGCATGATATAAAACTTTTCACATATGGTACAGTTTGCGGTGGTTTGTTATCAGAAAAGTATTTAGGGAAACAGGAGCCGCGAGGGTTTGACTTGACCACTGCTAGCTTAAGAAAATACAAAAATATGATAGATGGTTGGGGTGGTTGGAGACTCTTTCAAGAATTACTTTCTACCCTTAAAGAGATAGCTGACAAATACAGTGTCACTATCCCTAATGTCGCAGTACGTTATATTTTGGATCAGCCAACTGTTGCAGGTGTTATTGTTGGTGCAAGGCTGGGAGTATCCGAACACATAGAAGACAATACCAAAGTATTTAACTTCACGCTGGATGCTGAAGATTTGAATCAGATAAATGCCGTATCTAGTAAGTCACGGGATTTGTATCAATTGATTGGCGACTGCGGCGACGAATATCGGCGATAATCCTCGCTGCTCAAACATTCAAAAATTAAAAAAAATTTTTAATTTTCAATTGATACTTTTGAATTCCCCGAAAGCCGTGACTTCTCCCTAACTCCTCTCCTAGAAGAAGAGGGCTTTTTTTCTTTCCTTAGTCAGGAAAGGAAAAAGCCTTGCGAGATTTCGTGGAGGAATCTATTGGTTGCCTTGTGCTGCGCTGTTCTTGTCGCGGCGTCCCAGCAGGGTGCGAACAGCAGTCATAACTTCCGGCACTGCGAGCACTATGGACGCGAACGAGCAAAGCGTTGCCACCTGGCAGTACTCACAAAACGCTTTGTTCTCGCTCCACTCCTCACGAGCTAGCTCGGCGGAGGTGACCCCATCGATCAGGAGCTTGACGCCCATTGCAATTGGTAATAGCGGATTACGCCGTGCGCGGTCTATACCACCAGCTGAAGCTAGCCAAGCAGTGAGGGCGTAATTAACCACCATAATCGGTCCATCGGGTGAGCTGAATCGGCTGTAAGCGTAGTTAGACGCGTCAACGCGGTCTGCGTCGAAGGGTCCTGGTGGATCAGGTAAGTGATCAACGATCCCGGTTTGGTAGAGTGAGACGAGTTGTCCCATCGAACCGCCAAGCATAGACAAGCCGATAATCCATCGCCGACGGGTCATATCGGGGCTTTTTCCTTGACGCAGTTCCTGACTTAGTTGTGTTGGCTCCATAAAGCGCAATCCTCTGTAACGTTTGCGTTGACGCTCACATCAGCCATGTACCGGGCGTTGCACCGACAACGGATAAAATACGCAGTATACATCCAATTCGGCGATGACAGCACCTTGCACTTCAGCAGATAGATTCCTTACCATTTTCGGGAATCAGTTTGATGCGTACCACTTACGCAGGAGGTACTTCGTTTAGCACTACTTATCAAATAGCGAATATCTTAGAAAGATTCCGCAGACGGATTTACGGATTTATAGAGGCAGGTTTTGAAATGTCTTCTCAAGACTGTGAATTTATTTTTTGTATTTGTAATAGTTGTAATAACTCATACTTTTGTGCCCGTTGATAACTAGACCTAAGACATTACTTCGGTTTATTTTCAGGCTATCTAGAGCTTCTTTCAGTACCGAGCGGTCTGTTTTGTGCATCCTAGTGACAAGCACAATACCATCAGTGGAAGGTGCCAGCAAGCTAGCATCAGCAAGACCAACTAAGGGAGGCGTATCATAAATTACCAAATCAAAGGCTTTTTGGAAATCTGCCATTAATTGCTTCATTTTTTGTGACGATAGCAACTTTGCAGGATCAGGTGGAATCGGTCCTGTTGTGATGACAGAGAATTCCCTTACAGAAGGTAGTTGTCGGATCACCGTCTCCACTGGCATATTTCCAGAAATGACACTACTCAATCCCCACAAGTTATTTATATTTGTTAGTGTGTGAATCCGGGGGCGGCGCAGATCGGCATCCACCAGTAGGACTCGTTGTCCCATAGTAGAAGCTATCTGTGCTAAGTGGAATGCAACTGTTGATTTACCATCTCCAGCCCCAGCAGAACTAATGACTAGAGAGCGAATTGGTTGATCAGAACTGAGCAGTTGAATATTGGTATGAAGTACCCGTAAAGCTTCCAAAAATTTCAGCGATTCATACTGCTTGTAGCCTTCATCCGGTGCATCCTGATGCTCGACAATTTCAGCCGACTCAGAAGTGTCCTGAGAACGCAAATTTGTCAATTTTGTGCGAGATTGATCTGCAACAGTGCGGTTTTGAAGTTTTGGGAGTTGCTTTTCAAATGGAATAGTTGCTAGTAGGGGTAGTTTGAGCTTCTCCTTAAGGGCATCGACCGTATGGAAAGTATCGTCAAGCTTTTCAATGACTAACGCACTACCTATTCCCAAGAGCGTACTAGCAACCAATCCCAACATCAAATTACGTTGAGTGTTAGGAGACACAGGAACTTCTGGCTGAACTGGGGCTTGAACTAACTGCCAAGGAATTTGTGTCTGAGCTGCCTGAATTAGCAAAGTTTCGCGGGTAGTAAGAAAACGATTTAGGCTCTCAGTGGCTATCTGTAAGTTGCGCTGTAATTCTGTGTATTGTCGTGCCAAAACTGGCAGTTGTTCTACTTTTTTCTGAAGTTTTTTTTCGGCTAGAGCAAGTGTTTGGCTTTGCGATTCTAAATTCTGAATTTCATTCGCCACTTGAGCAACTTTTATAGACCAAACTCGCTGCGCCTCCTGATGTAGCAAGGGCAATAGCCTTTGCCGCTTTTCTCGCAATACTTGGATGGGTACAGTATTTTCTTGGAATCGAGTTAATTCAAAAGCTGTCTGAGCTTCTAGTTGGCGAATTTCAGTGATTAACTGCTGATAGACAGGAGCATCGCTCAGTGCTGTTTTAGCTCCCTCTGCTCCCTGTATCCTAGCGAAATAAGTGCGAGTTATCGCTAATTGCTGATTAATAGCTAGTCGTTGCCCAGATAATTGCTGAACTAGCTCAGCTATTTGCTGTGCTTGACTTTGCGGGTCGATAAAGTCGTAGTTTTGTCTGAACTTTTGCACTTGTTGTTGAATTTGATCAACCCGACTCTGTAGGGATGGTAGTTGTTTTTCGACAAATTGAACCCCTTGACGCAAATTAGTCTGTCTATCTTCTAAGCTGTACTTTAAGTAAGCCTGAGCTAGTGTGTCTAGTACGACTTTAACTTTAACAGGATCGTTATTTTGGTAGCCAAATTCTATAATTTTTGTTTCACCTAAACGAGTAATCGTCAGAGCATTTATAAGAGAATCATAGTTAATTTCAGGATAAGAAAGTTGCAACTCTTTGATAATACTTGCCATAAGTTCAGGGCTCTTGAGAACCTGAATCTGAGTATCGTAATCCAAACTGGATTTATCTAATTTGTGCTCAAAATTTGAGGCAAGTTTCGGCAATTCGTTGTTATCACTATTGACAGGTTCCGCTAAAATCCGAAATTTGGCTTGATATTCTGGTTTTTGCTTTAACGTTCCACCTACAACACCAGCTAGAACAGCAGTCATGACTACTGCAATCACTAGTGCTCGTCGCTTGATTACACTCAAAAATTGCAGCAAATCCCAATCATCTCTTTCTACTTCTAAAAAAGGCAAAGATTGAGTTTGAAGCACCTGAGATAGATAGTTTTTATTCCCGATATTCCCATTAAGAGATGAGGTTTTCAAGAAAAAAATCTCCTTTTTACTAGGTAATAATTTAAGCTGGCTTTCTCTAACAGCTTGTCAACTCCCCTTCGGGCAATGCAAAATTTAAAGTTATAAATTTAAATATTTATATTTAATGTTTTTTTCTTTGCCTATATTCAAGGCTACAGCCATCTTATTGGGGATAATATTAACCCTGAAACTAGAATTTCAGCTTCAGTAAATTCACGTATTTGTACTAAGGGGTAAATCAATTGGTACCAGTGAAATTGACTAAGTTTCTTGCAAATTTTATAAAAATATTTCAAGTACAGTGCTTATTAAAGAATTTCTCCACAAAGTTCCAAAAAATGTCCCTATGATGTTAAGTCTTACGATTTTTTGGGCAGTCTAATAGCAGTGATCGGATCAGCGATTTCACCAGGAGTATACTACACGTGGAATACAACCACAGGCTTAAGCAGTTAGTTCAAAGCCACCATGAAGACTTACAAGTCGGAAATTACAAATTTTTTCAAGTTGGCCAGTTAATTAAGTTGTCTGTGATTACACAATTTTTTCCGCCTGATTACGCTGCAACCGGACAGTTAATTGATGAGCTTGTCAGACATTTACAGCAACAAGGGGTAGACATTGAAGTATTTACAGGTCAACCAGGCTACGCTTTTGCGACTCCTTATGCTCCAGCTGTTGAACAGTCTGGTGGCGTACGAATTAAGCGATCGCGCACGACCCAATTTTGGTCTGATCGGATTCGCGGTAAAGCTATCAATGGTATTCTGTTCACCTTGCGTGCTGCGCTCTATCTGGTGAATGCTGCCCGTCATCGTAACGTCGTTTTACTGACTACGGCTCCCCCATTTCTGCCAATTTTGGGTTATCTGGCTCACGTCTTATTCGGACTGAGTTACGTTTGCATACTCTATGACCTTTATCCAGATATTGCGATCGCTCTTGACGTGATACCAAAACACCACTGGTTGGCTAAATTGTGGAAGGTTCTAAATAGAGAGATTTTGCGAAAAGCCAAGGGTATTGTGGTTCTTAGTCCAGCTATGAAGCGACAGGTGGCGGCGATCTGTCCAGAAGTTGCTGATAAGACTTCTGTGATTCATAGTTGGGCAGATTCTAAATCGATTGTACCGATTGCTAAAGAAGATAACTGGTTTGCCCACCAGTACAATCTCGTAAATAAATTTACAGTCATGTACTCAGGCAACATGGGTCGGTGCCATGATACACATACAATATTGAATGCTGCCAAGTACTTACAAAAAGAGGCTATTCAGTTTGTCTGTATAGGCGGCGGAGCTAAGCGAGAAGAACTGATTGAGGAGGTCAATCGATTAGGGCTTCAGAACTTTTTGTTTCTTCCATATCAAGCAAGATATGTGCTACCTTATTCCCTGACAGCCTGTGATTTATCGCTAGTAAGCGTGGATGCAGGTATGGAAAGTCTGGTTGCTCCCTGCAAACTTTATCCGGCTTTAGCAACTGGACGACCAGTAGCAGTCATTTGTCCAAATCATTCATACTTGAGGCAACTGATTGCAGATGCAAACTGTGGTGAGACGTTTGAGAATGCAGACAGTTACGAGCTGGCGGAGTTTATTTCGCGGCTGAGTCGCGATCAGCGTTTAGCAGAGCGTATGGGTAACTCTGCTCGTCAATATTTGCAGTCTTATTTCACACCTGAGGTTATATCTAGGCAATATTTTGATGTATTGCGGCGGGCTATATCATAGGGTTGTTAGTCTCCCTGCACCATGGCACTTCATAAAATGCGTAAGAAGTCGTCAAGGGGAAAACATACTTTTTGAAATTAAATATCTCAATGTTGATTGAGGAGTTGGGCTTCGATGGTCTTGTTGATCTCAGTCCCTCCAACGTAACCTTCTTATTTACTTGTTAATACGGGAGGTCGAATTGCACAGAAGGTGTGACCGAAATCGGAAACGTACAAAACGACGAGCTATTTATTGTCCGATACATGGCTGCTATCTTGACAGTATGAGTCAAAAGTATCCGTTGTTTGCAGATAGTGCTGGGCAACTTCAGCAACGAGGGATACGACGAAAAGACGCCTTAATTTTAATAGCCAGTAAAACTGCAATACCCTTTGATGGTGAATGGTTAGAAGCTTTCTGGTGCGACCAGTGTCAAGAGAAAAAGTGGTATCACGTGCGGAAGCAAGAGTTTACCTATGATTTGTCTGTAGCACCACCAGAACTTTGGCAGCAAGCAATGGGAGTAATTTATCCCCAAGGAAACCCTTCTGTGGGAGAGTTTACTCTCAGGCATGCAAGCATGGTTGGATACAAAATTGACATCTCCCCTGCCTAAAAGTCAGGGGATTCTTGGGCTGAACTCGCCTCCGTCAGGTTTCCCTTATTACAGGTCTTACAATTCATACTTGTCCGTTCGCGTAGCGTGCGCCTAAGCGCATATTGCAGTTTTTTAGGCTACAACCCACTTATGGACAACTCCCCAAGCGTTTACCCATTTCAGAGTACGTTCCCGTGTGCCCCACGGTACGCGGATTACTCCAAATTGTTTTGTCTGTTGAATCATTCACTGCTGTTTAACAGTTACTGCCGGTTTTATAGAGTTATCGGTAGCTCTTGCCCTTACTATTTTCCGATCGCTCGTATGGCAAAGCGATCGCATTTTTCCTAGCCGAGCCATATTTGTCGGGCACGTGGGGCGCGGTATTTCAACCTGTAGGCTATTTATATTGTCGCACGATACTGCTTTTTTGTTCCAGATTTAGAAAGCCGTCCTTGACGGGGCTTTAAACCCATTTTTTCGGTAACCAGGATTTTATCTTTGTTGGTTAAGCCAGTTATGAGTTATCAAAACACTACCCTCAAGCAAGAGTTCATCATTGAAGCCGGACGCACCGAACAAGAATACTGGAAAGACTTATGGCGCTACCGGGAATTATTCTATTTTCTGGCGTGGCGAGACATTCTTGTACGTTACAAGCAGACGGCAATTGGAATGGCTTGGGCGCTGATTCGTCCGTTTTTGACAATGGTGGTGTTCTCAATCGTGTTTGGGCAGTTGGCAAAGTTGCCTTCGCAGGGTGTTCCCTATCCAATTTTGGTATTTACAGCAATGTTACCCTGGCAATTTTTTGCTAATTCCCTGTCTGAGTGTAGTAATAGTCTGATCACCAATTCCAACCTTATTTCCAAAGTCTATTTTCCTCGCTTGATTGTACCGACAAGTGCAGTTGTCGTTAGCTTTGTAGATTTTTTGATTTCAGGAATGATTTTGCTAGGGTTGATGGCATGGTACAACTTTGTTCCTAGCTGGCGCATTTTGACACTGCCATTATTTATTGGGGTTGCCTTTGCTGCTTCGATAGGAGCAGGGTTATGGTTGGCTTCTTTGAATGTTCAGTATCGGGATTTCCGCTACATCGTGCCGTTTATTGTGCAGTTCGGTCTGTATATCTCGCCTGTAGGCTTCAGCAGCAGCATTGTTCCAGAAAATTGGCGGTTGCTTTATTCCTTAAACCCGATGGTAGGAGTGATTGATGGCTTCCGTTGGGCGATTTTAGGAGGAGAGTCTTATTTGTATCTACCGGGTTTTATTCTGTCTTTAGGACTGGTCGCCTTACTCTTTTTCAGCGGGATTTGGTATTTCCGCAAGATGGAACGCCAGTTTGCTGATGTAATTTAAGAAGTTGTTTACATGAGTAAATTCAATACAAATCCAGTTAGCGAGCTATCGCATTAGTTTTAATTGGTTTATGTATCATCAAAACCCTGTACGAACGCTCGAAACCGAAACTTCTACAACTTCGCAAAATTAATGACATGAATCAGTAATAACCTTATTAACTAAGCACAATAACAACAAATAAAAGCGAATAGTAAATGTCTGACACTGTTATCCGAGTTGAAAATTTAGGCAAGAAATACACTATTGATCACCAGCAGCAAGAGCAGTACACAGCACTGCGAGATGTGATTACTCGTCGCGCAAAATCTCTGCTGACAAAGCTCAATCCTGTAACTCAAAACTCGAAAAACCGAGCTAAGAATTTTTCTGAGGAGTTTTGGGCATTGAAAGATGTGTCATTTGAGATCAAGCAGGGCGATAGAGTTGGCATTATTGGTCGTAATGGTGCAGGGAAATCCACACTACTGAAGATTCTCAGCCGAATTACAGAACCAACCACAGGACAAATTCGCATTAAGGGTCGAGTTGCCAGTTTATTAGAAGTAGGAACAGGGTTTCATCCAGAGCTGACAGGTAGAGAAAATATTTATCTCAACGGTGCAATTTTGGGGATGAGCAAGGCAGAGATTAAGAAGAAATTTGATGAAATTGTCGCCTTTGCGGAGGTGGAGAAGTTTTTAGATACGCCAGTCAAGCGGTATTCATCAGGAATGTATGTTCGTTTGGCGTTTGCGGTGGCGGCACATTTGGAGCCAGAAATTTTGATTGTAGATGAAGTGCTGGCAGTAGGAGATGCTCAGTTTCAGAAGAAGTGTTTAGGAAAGATGGAGGAGGTAGGAAAAGAAGGAAGAACAGTTTTATTTGTCAGTCACAATATGGGAGTCGTTCAAACGCTCTGTACACGTGGAATTTTATTAAGATACGGAACTGTTGTCTCTGACGAAACTGCATTTGAAGCAGTCAGTACTTATCTGCAAACTCTTGAAAAATCTGGTTCACAAAACCTTTTAGAAAGAACAGAGCGAAAAGGAAAAGGAGAAATACGCCTGAGTAAAGTCGAGGTTTTTAGTAGTGCAGACTGGACATCGACAACTATAGCAACAGGACGCCCTGCTTATTTCGTCTTTCATGTGACTAAACCACGACCAGGAATGTCATGCATTTTTACTCTCTATGATCAGTACGGTCAGCCAGTGACAAACTTTAATAGTTCTGTGCGTAGCTATCAAGATACTGGCAACCTAGACACAAGTACGAAGTTAGTTTGCGAAATTGATGAGATATTGTTGATTGCTGGCATATACAGAATGAATGTTGCAATTATGAGCAATGGTGAACTACAAGACCATATTGAGGGAGCTTTTAGCTTAGAGGTGGAGGAAGGACCATTGAGAGGACGTCCAGTCATAGCAAGCGGATATGGCAGCATTGTTATGCCACATCGGTGGAGTTCACCTGTAGCCATACCACATTAAGAGAAATGTATTGCTGCCACATCGATATCTTTAACTGAATTGTTGACCATAGCAAAACTTTGCAGTAAATCATTATTTACTAATCTAACAAACCATGAAAATTTGCCTACTTGATCCAGGAATTGAAAACAATTTTGGGGCTCCAAGCTCAAATTTAGGAGATTTAATTATTCAGGACGCAGTTGAAAGAGAATTAGATAAAATTTTTGGAATAAAAAATATTACTAAGTTTTCAACTCATAGTGCTTTAACAAAACAAGAAATTGAGTTTATTCGTAATGAATGTTTATTAATTATTGTTGGTGGGACAAATTTGCTTTCATCTAAAATGAATGAATATAGACAGTGGAAAATAGGAATTAAAACAGCATTCCAATTAAAGCAGACTATCCTTTTAGGAGTGGGTTGGTGGCAGTATCAAGGTTCTCCAAATCTATATACACGAATTCTTTTAAAGACGATTCTATCTAGAAAAGGCATACACTCTGTAAGAGATAGCTATACTAGGGACAAACTTCCGCAAATGGGTATCAAAAATGTCTTAAATACTGGCTGTCCAACTATGTGGCCATTGGCGGAAATGCACCCTGGACATTTTCCTATTGCTAAATCAGACAATGTACTATTAATGCTTACTGACTATAACAAAAATGTTGAATTAGATAAAAAGTTGCTAGAATTATTGTTCTCTAAATATGAAAGATTCTATTTCTGGCCTCAAGGAAGGTATGACGCAGAATATATATCTGAGCTTAAATCTGCTCTAAATATTCCAGTCATTATACTGGAGGAGTCTCTACTAGCTTTGGATCAGTTTATTAATTCTGGAATCTCTTTTGATTACGTTGGTACCAGGCTTCATGGTGGAATAAGGTGTCTTTGCTCTAAGAAGAGGTCTTTAATCTTAGAAATAGATAACCGTGCCAAGGAAATAGCTCGTGATACTCAACTACCAACAATAGACAGAGCAAATTTTGAATATATTAGTCAATGGATTGATGGAAGTTCATCTCCTAAAATAAGGCTAGATTTAACTGCCATCGATAAGTGGAAAAGTCAGTTTTGGAATTTCAGAAAGATAGATAGTCATGTGGAGCATTGTTTGGCAATTAATTAAAAAACGGAACTGGATGACACAGTTTACAAACCCGAATTCATGTTAATAGAAACTATCAAGCCAGCACAATGAACGTTTTACACATCAACCAATCTGATATTTCTGGTGGAGCAGCGATCGCAGGCTATCGATTGCATCAAGGTTTGCTGGCTCAAGGCGTTGACTCTCGGTTGCTCGTGGGTCAAGTCGAAACCAGTAGCGACAAAGTAGCCTTGTTGCAGCGCAATAAACGGATTGAAAAACCGCTCTGGAGTGTAGCTTGGCGTCTTGGCTTTAACTACCTCAACCATGTCAATAGCTTTGATATTCCGAAACACAGTTTCTACAAGAATGCAGATATTCTTAACTTTCACAATCTGCATAATGATTACTTCAATTACCTGGCAATTCCAGCATTAACTGAAAACAAACCAGCAGTTTTTACGCTTCACGATATGTGGAGTTTTACGGGTCACTGCGCCTATAGCTATGACTGCGATCGCTGGAAAACTGGCTGCGGTCAGTGTCCCTACCCAGAGGCGTACCCCGCTGTTCCTAAAGACAACACTCATCTGGAGTGGAAGCTGAAAAATTGGGTTTACAGCAAAGCCAATTTAACAATTGTGACACTCAGTCAATGGCTGACTCAACAGGTTAAACAAAGTATTCTTAACCGCTTCCCCATTCATGACATCCCTAATGGTATTGACACAGAAGTATATCAACCTCTTGACCCTGAACAGTGCCGTTCTTTGCTTAATATTCCAATAGGCAAAAAGGTTTTGATGTTTGGAGCGGAAAGTCTAACAAATACCCGCAAGGGAGGTGATTTACTACTGAAAGGCTTACAAAACTTACCCCCATCCCTGAAGACTGAAACTGTGCTTTTAACTATAGGTCGTGGTGGTGAGGCAATTTCTGAGGCAGTGGGGATGGCTACCGTAAACCTTGGTTATGTCAGCAGCGATCGCCTGAAATCTATCGCTTATTCTGCTGCTGACTTGGTTATTTTTCCCACCCGCGCCGACAATCTCCCCTTAGTGCTACAAGAAAGCATGGCATGTGGCACTCCAATGGTTTCGTTCAAAATTGGTGGCGTTCCTGATTTGGTGCGTCCAGATATCACTGGCTACTTAGCTACACCAGAAGATGCTGATGATTTTTGTCATGGAATTGTGCAGTTGTTGGAGGATGATAATTTGCGTGATCGCATGAGTCAAAATTGTCGGGCGATCGCTCTTGCTGAATACCCTATAGAACTCCAGGCACAGCGATATATCTCACTCTATCATCAGGTGTTGAATAGACAAACCAAGAGGGAGCAGAAAGTGTCTGCCTAGTAATTGATTACACCAACTTTGAAGGCTTGTAGTGAGGGCTTCAGCCCTTTCCAAAGCACTAAAGTGCTTACTAAGGACTCATCAAACTTATCTTGACAAATTACTTGGAGAATTGTTTCTTTAGCCTTCCTCTTCATCAACGTTCTTCAAGTTCTGACTTCAACAACTGAAAAACGTACATAAAAAGTACTCAACATTTAACAAGTTCACCTATTATGCCACTCATCACTAGAACACTCACCTTAACTGACTTACCCTCACCCCCACCAGGTAAAACTGGTTGGCCCTGGACAGAGCAAACTCCTCCCTTGTCGCAGCGAATACCTGGTGATTTTGAGTATCCTCGCATCAGCATTGTGACGCCGAATTACAACTATGGTCACTTCCTTGAGCAAACCATCCGTTCAGTGCTGCTTCAAGGTTATCCGAATTTGGAATACATCATTATTGATGCCGGCTCAACAGATAATTCACTCGAAATTATCGAAAAGTATGCACCATGGCTTGCCTACTATGTCAGCGAGAAAGATAGGGGACAGTCAGATGCTATAAACAAAGGTTTTCATAAAGCGACAGGAAAGATTTACGCTTGGCTTAACTCTGATGATATTTTTTGTCCAAACACTCTCCAGGAAGTAGGGCGATTTTGGCGTGACAATCCCAATTGTCATTTCCTTACTGGAGATGGATATTTGATGAATGCTAACGAAGAAGGCGTAGAAAGTTGGAGATATTACGTCAAGGGAGAAAGATATTCATTTCAAGATTTACTTCAATATCATCATGAAAAATATTTACCGCAACCTTCTGTCTTTTTTAGCCAAGATATTTTCCATCAATTACATGGCTTAGATCTTTCATTATCATACACAATGGACTTAGATTTTTGGCTGCGTATAAGAATGATATATCCGCTTCACTACTTACCAAAATGTTTCTCAGAAATGAGACATCATGATGATGCTAAGACTTGTAAGGATAATGTCGTTGCTATGGCAGAAGCCAGGAAGGTGATTAAAAAATATCAACAAGATCACAATCTATTGACTAGATTAAAAAACAAGTTAAGTTTGAGATTTTTTTATGCTTCCGCTATGTTAAAACATGGAAGATTTGAAAATTCAAATGGAAATAAGCTGGAAGCAATTAAGTGGTTGATGAAAGCAGCCTTTTTTTGCCCTACCATTATTTGCTTGCCTAGAACTTGGAAATTCATTATTAAACTCATGCTTCCCACAGAAATCATTAAAGAATTGTTTCTTAGACAAGAAAATTATCAGAGTTGACGCTCAAAGTTGGTGTCGCCGCTGTGGTGTGTCCAAATATTAGTGACTACACAAAAAGCAGATGTGATTTAAGTGAATAGCAAATGTCTGACACTGTCATCCGAGTTGAAAATTTAGGTAAAAAATACATTCTTGGTCATCAGCAGCAAGAGCGCTACACTGCACTGCGGGATGTAATTGCTAATGGTGCAAAGTCTTTGCTAACAACACTCAATCCTTTAACTCAAAAGTCAAAAGACGAAGCTAATAAATCTCGTGAAGAGTTTTGGGCATTGAAGGATGTATCGTTTGAGATTAAGCAAGGCGACAGTGTTGGCATTATTGGTTGTAATGGTGCGGGTAAATCAACACTACTGAAGATTCTGAGTCGGATTACAGAACCAACCACAGGACAAATCCACATCAAGGGTCGAGTTGCAACTTTGTTAGAAGTGGGGACAGGGTTTCATCCAGAGTTAACAGGTAGAGAAAATATCTATCTTAACGGTGCAATTTTAGGGATGAGCAAGGCAGAAATTAAACGCAGGTTCGATGAAATAGTTGATTTTGCGGAAGTACAAAAGTTTTTAGATACACCAGTGAAGCGGTATTCGTCAGGGATGTATGTACGTTTGGCGTTTGCAGTTGCTGCCCATTTGGAGCCGGAGATTTTAATTGTGGATGAAGTGCTGGCGGTAGGAGATCCTCAGTTCCAAGAAAAGTGTTTGGGGAAGATCGAGGAAGTGGGAAAAGGAGGGAGAACAGTTTTATTTGTAAGTCATAATATGGCTAGTATACAATACTTATGTAGCACAGCCATACTATTAAAATCGGGAAGTATCGCGGCTACAGGACAGCCTACAGAAATCGTAGGAAAATATCTCTGGGATACCCAACAAAGAAGTAGTATCGATTTAAGAGAATGGAACGACAGAATTACGACTGGGGAAGCCAAACTTATTCAATTCGAGATTGCTAACGGTAACGGAAAACCAACCATGAGTATTCCGGTTGGCGGTAGCATTTGTTTTACACTTCACGCCCAATTTTATGAGCCAATTGTTAACCCTTCTTTTGGGGTCATTGTTCATAATGCGTTAGGGGACCCTATTCTTGATATTCGCTCAAATCATGATGGCTTGCAAGTTGGTCGAGTTAAAGACAACATCACTGTGCAGGGTTATGTTGACAATGTTGGGTTATATCCAGGTCGGTACTTCCTTAGTCCATGGATAACAGACTCAGATCTTACACAGAATATTGATTTTGTCCAGCGCTGTTGTACGTTACAAGTAGAGGCAGTCCCGGGTCCTTATGGCGATTTGCAACTAGATCCCAAGTGGGGAAAATTCTTTATTCAGTCGAACTGGATGATAAATGAATTGTCAGCGAAAAATTAAGAAAAAGCCCCCTGCTCCTTGCCCTCTGCTCTCTGCTCATTTGCTTTTTAACTTAGTGTCATTCGAGTATGCACCTTTGCTCAAAATACTATCTAGCTAAGTGAGATTATTCCAACAAAACCATCATCAAAATGATTGAACAGATTACCTATCATAATCAGCTTTTAGCTCTAATTATCTCCCGTAATTTTAACGAGCCAGGTATTCACTTTTTAACACCAGGTCAACTATCTCAGCAGTTGGCATATATGCGCCATCAAGTGGGTAAAGTCATACTACCCCATGTCCACAATCCTGTACCCCGTGAAGTGGAATACACTCAGGAAGTACTAGTGATTAAAAAGGGCAAGCTGCGCGTAGACTTTTACAACAACGAGCAACAATACCTAGAAAGTAGCATTTTAGAGTCTGGTGATGTCATCCTTTTAGTCACTGGTGGTCATGGTTTCGAGATCATAGAAGAAACTGAAATGATTGAGGTCAAACAAGGTCCCTATGTGGGTGAACTGGACAAAACCCGGTTTACTGGCATTAGTGCAGCGCAAGCCAAGATAGTTCTTAGGTAATTAATGAACCCAATACTAGTTAATCAGCCATTGCTTGACGGCAACGAGAAAAAATACTTGCTTGAGTGCATTGATACCTGACTGATGATCAAATCTGCCGGGTAGCACAAGTCATCGCGGAGGTATTCAAATGAGGAAAATGATTAAGGCAATTCCCTTTGCAAAGAAAACATATGGGTATTTTCAGAAATTAGGATACGAGACTCGATTTGCAGGAGACTGCTATGGTTGTTTTCGAGGAGTTTTTAATACCTTTGAACAAGCTATTCAATCAGCACCGAAAACTAAACCTATTGGTTATGACAATGATGAACTAGCTCAAGAATATAAGGAGATGGCAGAGTTAGGAGATTGGGAATACAGCAAACGTACAGTTGCTTGTTATGATTATTCAGTCTTATTCTGGCTACACTCCATCTTCACAGATCATCCTGTAAATACTATTTTTGACTTGGGTGGAAATATAGGCATTCACTTTTATACCTATAAAAAATACGTAAATTTTGATAAAGTGAAATGGATTGTTTGTGATTTGCCAGAAATAGTTAAGGCTGGTGAGGAACTAGCCAAAAAACGTCAAGAGAAAGACTTATTATTTACGACATCTTTTACAAATGGTAGTCATACAGATATCTTAATAGCTTCTGGTTCTGTTCAATATATAGATAATTTTTTTAAAGAAATAGAACAACTGCCGAAAAAACCTACACACATTCTCATTAATCGCTTACCTGTATATAGTGGCAAACAATTTGTGACTTTACAAAACGGTGGCAAGGTTTTTTATCCTCAATATGTATTCAATAAAACAGAATTTATAGAGAGCTTTAACAATATTGGCTATGAATTGATTGATATTTGGGAAGATAGAATAGATCGCTGCTTCATTCCCTTTTACCCAAAAAACTCAGTCTCTTGTTATCACGGTATTTATTTCAAGTTAAGGTCTTAATGAGTATGAATGTATTTCGCAATTACGCCCGCTATTACGATTTGCTCTACCGCAATAAGGACTACGTGGGAGAAGCGCAATTTATTCATCGGTTGATTCAAACCTATGCACCAGATGCAGAAAATATCCTGGAATTGGGTTGCGGTACAGGGAACCACGCAGTTCTATTAGCAAAGGAGGGATACCAAATTCACGGGTTGGATTTTAGCCAGGAAATGTTGCAAAAAGCAAGCAATCGCCTTTCCCAATTCCCTACAGAACTAGCATCGAGATTAGAGTTTTCCCAAGGAGATATCCGGACTATTCGGCTGGACAAGCAATATGATGCTGTCATCTCGCTTTTTCACGTGATTAGCTATCAGACTACCAATGAGGATTTACAGGCTGCATTTGCGACGGTTAAAACTCATCTCAAGCCTGGTGGTGTATTCATTTTCGACTGCTGGTATGGACCTGCGGTTTTGAGCGATCGCCCCATGGTTCCTATCAAGCGCTTGGAGGATGACGAAATTAGCGTCACTAGGATTGCTGAGCCAGTTATGCATCCGAATGACAATTTAGTAGATGTTAATTATCAAGTCTTTATCAAATATAAAAACACTGGTGCAGTTGAGGAGCTTCAAGAAACTCATCGAATGCGTTACCTGTTTAAGCCGGAAATAGACTTACTCTTGGCACAAAAGCAGTACAAGCTTACTGTATGTCGCGAGTGGATGAGTGATCGGAATCCAGGATTTGATACCTGGGGTATTTACTTTATGGTGAAAGGCTAAATGAGAGTAGGTATACTTTTAAGCCATCATCTAGCTGAAATTGGTGGTGGTTATACATTTGAAGCTGAAGTGTTCCAATCTCTAGTCAAGGTTGGAGCTGCGAGTGGTCACACCTTTATCTTGTTTAGTTGGCAAAAAGAACCTCCCCCACAGCTACCATCACTTCGGCATATTGAATTTATATCTCTTTATAGAAGCTTTAAAGAGAAACTACACTCTATCCTTTCCAGGACTGCCGAGGCTATTATTAACAAGCTACAACACCCCACAAGCGAGTTTAATGTCCAATCAGGGAATGAAAAACTTATCACGAAGCTTATTGAAAACAGCAATATCGAGGCTGTATGGTCTTTGGGACCACATTGTCTAACGATGGAGGTTCCATACATTACTACTGTTTGGGATTTACAACATCGGCTTCAACCCTATTTTCCAGAGGTAAGTTCAAAAGGACAATGGAACTTACGAGAAAAGTCATATTCAACCTTATTGCAGCGATCTGCTTTTATTTTGGTCGGAACATATGCAGGTAGAGCTGAAGTTGAGCGATTTTACCAAATACCACCTGAGCGAATTAAAGTTATACCTTTTCCTACACCACAGTTTACCTTAAATACTTCGGAGTGCTTTGAGCAAGTCATTTTTGAGAAATATAATATTCCTGATAAATATTTATTCTACCCTGCTCAATTCTGGGCACATAAGAACCATGCCAATCTACTACTGGCTGTTAAATGGTTAAGAGACAAGTATAATCTTACCTTTCCGGTTGTATTCTCTGGCTCTAACAAGGGAACTCAGCAATATATTAAGGAGTTGACAGCCGAACTCGAGCTATCCGAACAAGCATACTTTTTGGGATTTGTGCCTCAAGAAGATTTAATATCTCTCTACCGTAATGCATTTGCACTCACCTTTGTTACATTCTTTGGTCCAGATAATCTACCACCTCTAGAAGCTTTTGCCCTTGGCTGTCCTGTGATTGCTTCCAAAGTTACAGGTGCTGAAGAACAACTGGGAGATGCTGCTTTACTAGTAGATCCTAAAGATCCTGAACACATTGCTTCAGCCATTAAGTTGCTCTGGGATGATATACCTCTGCGCCAAAAACTGATAGAACGTGGTTTTGAACGAGCAATGAAATGGACTGGGCAGGATTATGTGAAAGGGGTATTCTCAGTACTCGATGAATTAGAGTCTATTCGTCGATCCTGGAGTAGCCCTGTATTTGATATGAAGCTTCGCAGTTGCAAATAGTGGCAAGGATGTTTAACAAATGATTTTTCTACTGGGATTGAGGTGTTATTAGAAAATGAGAGATTGCGCGATTCGCATGAAGCTAGACTGTCGAGGGATGCTCCTAAGGAGCCGCCCCAAGGGAGCGATCGCGCTTACTGAATACTCACTTAAAGTTCAGGTTCAGCTATACAAAAAACTCTACCGTCAGGTTTTGCAGAAATCTAGGTGGTTTCAATATTGAAGCTTATTTGAGGGTGGCTATAAGATTTGGAACCAATCAACATAGATAAAAAAATTTCTGGTGGAAGACGCCTACTCGAAAAGCAACCATCTTTTGATGAATATTTTCCAACTATTTCCGTTATTACAGTCACTTACAATCGACTTTGTGGGTTACGTGAAACATTTTCTAGTGTTATATCTCAGACATATACAAACATAGAATACATTATCATTGACGGGGGATCACACGATGACACTGTTAATTTTCTGCACCAGAAAGATGAAATGATATCTTATTGGGTTAGTGAAAAAGATGCTGGAATTTATGATGCCATGAATAAAGGAGCATTGGTAGCTACCGGGGATTGGATCATTTTTATAAATTCTGGCGATCAATTTTATTCAGAAGCTACATTGGCTCAAGTGGCAACTCACCTTGATAGCTCAGTTGATGTTGTTTATGGCGGATTTACCTCAATTGTAGTTGATAGATATCAAACACGCGTTTTTCAGAGGGTTCCTCAAAAACTTTCAGATATTTGGCACCACATACCTACTTGTCATCAAAGTATTTTTGTTAAGAGAAAATTACAAGTCCAGTTTCCATTTGATACATCATTGACGTGGTGTGCAGATCATGATTTTCTCGTCAGATTATACGTAGATGGTTGTAGTTTTAAAGAACTCCCTATCATGATCTCAAAATTTGATGTTTCAGATGGGGAAAGCAGAGACATTCTAACCTATACAAAAGAACGGTGGCGTATCAGTAAGCACTTTCCACATCCCCTAAAAAGGAATATATATTTTTTGCAAGAATACTGGAGATTTTTTATTTGGAAAAATCTTACCTGCAAAATACGTAATCTTCTACCTAAAGAATGGCTGATAGCTCTGCGAAGATGGCGCGGTACTTGTTAATTTTCTATTTTAAATTTCACAATTAACTTAATTTTGCTCAAGTATGATCATTTTTGACATTCATGTTTTACAACAAGGTTCCAACTAAAATTTGGTCTTAAAGCTTTAAAGTTGATACAAGATATAAACTTAACCTAAGTAGACACAAGCAAGATTTAGAAAAATATGTTAATTCAAGAATCTTTAGCAACTAAAACTCGGAACAAATCAGTTTCTATTGTTATTCCTACTTATAATAGAAAATCGTTACTTCAGAAAACTTTAGACAGCATTTCTCAGATTGAAGTACCTTCTTATCTAGCATTAGAAGTTATAGTAACTGCTAATGCATGTACGGATGATACTTTTTGTTTGTTGGCTGATTATCAGAAAACATTTCCTCATACCTTGAAATATTTTAATGAAACGAGAGCCGGAGCTAATATTGCAAGAAATCGCTCTTTGCAAGAAGCACAAGGTGAAATTCTCGCGATAGTTGATGATGATGTTCAATTTGATAAGGAATGGCTCATCGGACTCATTGAAGCTTTTGAAAATTTTTGTATCGATATTGTTGGCGGGCGTATTCTGCTTTCGTGGGAAGTAGTAGCTCCTCCAGATTGGTTAAATTCTAAATTAGAGCAACTTCTTTCTGCTTACGATTTAGGTGATGAAGTTGTTCCAGTGGATCTTCCAGGTCCTCTAGCTGCAAACCTTGCCTTTCGTCGCTCTGTTTATGAGCAGCTTGGATCTATGCACACAGGTATCCAAAACAAAAATAATAAAATTAATCGTGGAGATGAAGTTGAATATCTCACTCGTGCTAAACAAGCAGGATTCAAGGCAATTTATGTTCCCAAAGCTCTAGTCCATCATTGGGTATCTCCCAATAAACTAAACTCTGACTTTTTTAAGGTAGCAGGTTTGGGATTTGGAAATTCTAGAGTGTACATGAAGGAAAAAATAACTGTGTTTAATTACCTCAGATCACTAATAGGTTTTTCGTATTTAGCTTCAAGGTATGCATTTGCTATCCTTCTGGCTAAATCTCAAAGGAATAAATCAGCATATTTGTACAATTTATACTTGTGTATGGTAGGTGTAGGAGGTATCCAGGGGAGTTTTAACAGATTGCTCAATCACTAAAAAATCATTGCTGTTAACTTATGAAAAAGGAAAAACTCATAGGAGCATACTTTCTGGCAAACGACACAGTTTATAACTGGGCTATAGCTTTTCTAGAAAGCTTTCGTGAATTTAATCCGTCTTTATCTTTATATTTAATCCCTTTTGATAACAATTATATAAAACTTAAATCCCTAGAAAAGAGTTTTTCTTTTAAGATTTTTGAAAACCCTCTTTTCAAAAGGCTAGAGATAATTGGATCACAACTTGAAATTAGTAGCACACCAACAAATCCATACTGGTTTAGGCGTTTTGTTAGCTTTTGGGGACCTTTAGACCAATTCATTTATCTTGATAGCAGAATCGTAGTCTTGAATAACCTTGAACCTTTGATTACTGCTCTTGATACTCTCAATTGTGATTTTTTTCATTTTGAAGGCGGTCTTGATCAAGTCTATAACCCTGGTTTTTTAAGAGAAAAATTGGTAATTGAAAACAAGGTACAAGGTTTTAATTCTGGAAGATGGATCTCTAAGAAAAATTTATTTAGTATTGAATATTTGGAGGAAGTTGGTTTGTTCCTGCAAAAAAATCGCTTTCAACTCAATGCACGAAATACGGATCAATTCTTTCTAAATTATCTGGTTCACAGTAGTGATATCAAATATGCTTCTATTCATGATTTAATGCCTCACTTAAGTCGTTTAACCTGGTCTCCAATGCCTGGTTCTATTTATTTTGAGAACAAAATTTATAAAACTTGGTGTTATGGTATGCCTGATCACAAAAAGGAAATGGTTTTCATTCATTGGGCAGGAATCAAGGAAAGCTCTATAATGTCTCGCCGCAGCATTTTTTTAAAGTATCGTTTAAAATCTGAATCTTTGATTATTAAGGGAAAAATAGCGCTACAAGATTTGCTGCTCAAACCCATTTTATGGTTTTATACAAAAATCAAACGCAATAAATTAATAAATCAACGTTATCATACCCTTTACAAGTTTGTTTTAAAATTTCAAACATGAAATTCTTTCAAGAGTCTGAATTTTAGTGTTCAGCACCATTAGCTTACAGGCTTGAGCCTGTGAACGAGGAACTGCAAGATAAGAGTTGAGTAAATTTGTGTATTCAGAGTTCAACTGATAGTGAATATTGTTTCTTTTATTCATCCCATTCGTACCTACCTCCCCTGCACAGGAATAGGGCGACATATGAACCACATTTTGCTTGGACTTGCACAAAGAAGGGAAGTAGAGTTACAGTTGCTATTTTCACAACAATGGCTGGGAAGCGACGGTAAGCTTGACCCACGATGTCTACTACGCAAACTACCCATGCATACTTTTCCCATGCAAGAAAACGCTATTGAGCGTACGTGGAAACTCTTTGGTTATCCGCGCATGGATAAATATCTACCTTATGAAACGAACTGGCTCTACGCTCCTATGGAAACCTACATTCCGGCGTCAAAATGCCCGGTAGCTGTTACTATTCACGACATTCAAGCATTTGAACCAGACTTACCTTGGTCACACACGTGGCAACATCGATGGTTTCGCTACAAGTGGGAGCGCTGGGTTCGTCGTGCTTTGTCTGAATGTCGAGTTGTTTTTACTGTGTCGGAATTTTCCAAGCAGCGAATGGTAGACCTGTTGGGCGCTGATCCACGAAATATTATAGTTATCGGAAATGGTGTTGAACAATCCTTTTTTGATATTGCTTCAGTCAATGGAGCAGAATTGGAACGCCCAGTCGAAGCACCATATACTCTCGTCATTGGTGGTTTGCGTCAAAAAAAAGGAGGGGATTTTGTTTTAGCCGTTGCAGAGGCTCTTTGTCAGCATCAAAGTAACCTACATATTGTAGTGGCGGGTAAGCCTGAAGCTCCTTATACTGAGATAGCTCAAACTCACTCGAACGTGACCCTGCTTGGCATGGTTTCAGATGAAGACTTACCCCGCCTGCTGCGTGGCGCATCATCCCTGTTGTTTCTCTCGCCCTACGAAGGATTCGGTATGCCTGCGCTGGAAGCAATGGCTGCTGGCGTCCCGGCTGTTGTTTCTAATAAAGGCTCTCTACCGGAAGTGGTGGGGGATGCAGGTATTGTAGTTGACCCAGAAGCAACTGATGTCATTGTGGATATTCTTATTAACTTAGATAACAATTCTCGTCTTCGCAAAGACTATGCTCAGAAAGGGCTTAAGCATGCAACTCAGTATACCTGGTCGCAATGTGTAGATCGATTAATGAATGCATTTAAACAGTTTGCATAACTCAATTAAAAATGACAACGTACTATGTCCTCGAAAGCAAAGACACAATATACCCAATTTGGCTGTGGACTTTGTGCACCCAACCAATGGCTTAACTTTGATTCTAGCCCTGCGCTTCTCTTACAAAAACTACCTATTATTGGCAAGCTAATACCATCAGGTTCTTATGGAAGATTTCCACAAAATGTTAGGTATGGAGATATTGTTAAAGGACTGCCAATTCCAGAAGAAAGTGTTGAATTTTTGTATTGTTCACATGTACTTGAACACCTGACTTTAAACGAGCTTCGTCAAGCTCTCAAACACTGCTACCAATATTTGCAACCCGGAGGAATATTTCGTTTTGTTTTGCCCGATCTTGAGTTTATGGTAAAAAATTACATTCATTCCACCTCTTCTAAGGCTGCGTTAGAATTCATGCGAATAACTTGGTTGGGCAAAGAAAATCGCCAGCGTAACTTAGTTGCCTTTTTGAAAGAATGGGTCAGCGGAGGTCAACACCTTTGGATGTGGGACTACAAATCACTGTCACTTGAGCTAGAAAATGTTGGCTTTAAAGATATCCACCGAGCATACATAGGAGATTCTGGTATTTCTGCATTTTCTGAAGTAGAAGATCCAAAACGGTGGCATAACGAACTTGGCATTGAATGCCGGAAGTTGCCGTGAGTACAAAAGTTGTTTTCTGTTGGTCTGATATCTCTGGTTACATGGCTGCGTGCTGGCGAGCCTTGCATCTCTTACCAGAAATTGATGTGTTTGTTATTGCCTTTCAAGCTCGCACTCAGACGGCATTTTCTGACCAACTGATGCAGGATATTCCCTGTCGGCTCTTAAATCTTCAAGAAAGACAGGAGGCTAACCTAGTTAAGTCATTGGTGTTGGCAGAATCTCCAGATGTGGTCATTCTCAGTGGCTGGTTTCACCAACCCTATCGTCATTTAGCTTTTGCATCTGAACTCTCTCATACAGCCTTAATTATGGGCATGGATACCCCTTGGTGGGGTACATGGAAACAACACCTAGCTCCGTGGATGCTGCATTCATTTTTGCAACGTATGGATCGCGTTGTTGTCAGCGGAGAACGCAGTTGGCAATATGCAACTCACTTGGGTGTTTTACCTGCAAAAATTGTGCGTGGGCTATACGGTATTGATTACAATGCTTGGTTCCCGCTCTGGGAAAAACGGTTACATACTTGTTGGCCTCGTTCTTTTCTGTTTGTCGGTCGATATGTTTCGGCAAAGGCTGTTGATTTGCTAGCAGAAGCTTACCAACTTTATCGCTGCCAGGTATCAGATTCTTGGAAATTAGTTTGTTGTGGTCAAGGACCCCTATCATCACAACTGCAAGGACAGCCAGGAATTGACAATTGCGGCTTTTTACAACCAACACAAATGCAAAAAATTTGGCAGTCTGCTGGGGCATTTCTGCTGCCAAGTCGATTAGATCCTTGGCCTTTAGCGTTGGTTGAGGCTGCTGCTGCTGGTTTACCAATTGTTTGTACAGATGCTTGTGGCTCGGCTGTTGAGGTGATTCGTCCTGGGTACAATGGCTTAATGATTCCTAAAGATAACCTTGAAGCTTTAGCAAAAGCATTGCTGATTCTACATCAACGCTACGAAGATTTATCTACTTGGGGAAAGCGATCGCAACAATTGGCTGCTCCTTATGCTGCGGATATCTGGGCAAGCCGTTGGAGGGAACTGATCCACAACCTAATATTAGACAAAACGAGTTAAGTGAAACACAAGCAATAGTCCTGTTGTGCATACTTCTACGGACTTGTAGGGAAAAATAACTTATGGGTTCAAGTTTTATTAGCCAACTTTTGGATCTCATCGCCAGCCCCTATGGCTGCGTGAGCATTACCATTGCTCTGCTAGTGGTGTATCAAGCTAAACGTTCACGTCGTTTAGCTTGGGTGTTATTTACACTGTGCTGTTTTGCAGCTTCTATTGCAAAGTACCAAAATAAGTGGATAAAACAGGCTCCTCCTTTGGTCTTTCCCTTGGAGCAACTACGCAATGTAGGGCGACCGTTGGCAATTATTCTGCTATGTTGCCTTCTCCTGCTAGGATTCCTAACACAGAATGGATGGCGTCGTCGGCTGACCCCACAGCCACTCAAATACCTGATTTTGGTTCAGATTGTGATTTTTTTCAAGACGCTAGTTTATGGCAATATTGGCTTTGCCTTCCTGGCTGTGTTGACTTTTGGAGCAGTTGTACTGATGGTCAGGCTAGGACCTTCTCGTTGGCTACAGGATGAACAAAATTTTTATCTAGGTGTATGGTCACTTGCTATGGTTGGCGTCATTTTTGTTATTGTCAATGCCTACCAAGCACTCTTCGATGTGTATGCAATTACATTTGTACATGGATGGCTTCTGGGAACGAGTGGTAACCCTATCCACGCTGCCGTTCTCTTAGCAGCTAATATTCCCTGCTTCATGTTCCTCATTGAAAGCCGCAAGCAAGGAGATTGGGTAAAAACCTGCTGGATGGTTGGTCTAATCCTCGTAATGATTGCTCTATTCCTAACCGCGTCTCGCACTGGCATAATAATGGGAATAGTGTCAATTTTGTTTTTCTACCGCCATAGAGCAGGTAGTCTGCTACGTTTAGGCATTTTCGTTGGTATTGTGTTGGCTGTTATTTTGCCGTTTTTTAGTCAAGACATGCCAGGTTGGGGGACTTCTTACACCGCAGCGACTGACAAATTCCTTTCAGGTACTAATACGCGTGAAGGTGTCTGGTTAGGTTTATGGAATCAGTTTATCAATTACCCACTTTTCGGTGTTCCCTTGTATGGGGAGCGTTTAGGTTATGGCGAAAGTTCTTGGTTAACGGCTGGAGCAAGTCTTGGATTGTTAGGATTTCTACCATTAGTCATGTTTGGATTAGAGTGTTTGAAGATGATGCTTCAGCTTAACAAGCTTACTCACAGAAAACCTATTTACTTTCTGCAGAGTAGCACAGTTATTGCTGGTCTGGCGTCCCTTCTTGTAGGAAGCCTTGCAGAAGCATTTTTGTTAGGAAATCTCACCTTTTCTCTGCTTGCCCTCCTCATGTACCTTGCACTAGGAAAGTATTTGATTGAAGTTGATAACACAGAGAACGCCTACTTATACTGGCAACAAACACTAGAAAATCAAGTTGTCTAAATAAACAGAAATAATTTATTTGGAGCTAAATGGTGAAAGTTCTTCATGTTATTGCCTCAATAGCCGAGGTGCGAGGCGGTCCAAGTCGCTCCACTCTAGAAATGGTCAAGGCTTTACGAGAATGTGGTGTAGATGCTGAAATCGCAACGACTAACGATAATGGTTCAAAAATACTGGATGTACCTCTAGATCAACGCACTCAATACCAACAAGTTCCAGTGTATTTTTTTCCTCGATTTTCGCCATCTGCTGTATCTATACGAGAATTTGCATTTTCTAGTCAACTCACAGCATGGCTATGGCAGCACATTTCTATGTATGACTTGTTGCATATTCGCGCCCTTTTTTCCTATCCATCTACCGTAGCGATGGCAATTGCGCGACTTAGAGGTGTACCTTACATAACAACACCAGATGGTCTGCTTTGTCAATGGTCTTTGCAACAAAGTACTCTTAAAAAAAATATTTATCTCAACTTGATAGAACGCGCTAACCTTAATTGCTCTAAAGCGCTCCACTGCACTTCTCAACAAGAACAGCAAGAAATTGCCTCCTTAGGTTTAAACACTCCTAGCTTTGTCCTACCTCATGGACTCTTCATTCCTCCATATATGCCTGACGCTCGCCATCGTCTCAGGCAACATCTTAACGTTCCTACAGATGAACTCGTCATTTTATTTTTGTCTCGTCTGCATACGAAAAAAGGACTGGATTATCTCATTCCAGCTTTAGGGAAACTCACTTATTACCGCTTCACCTTGGTTTTAGCAGGTAGCGGTTCTCTAGAATACGAACGAGAAATAGAATCTCTTCTCATCTCAAATGGCATTCGTGATCGCACTCATATTGCTGGATTTGTTACAGGAGAGACGAAAAACTTATTCATCCAAGGGTCAGATTTATTTGCGCTCACATCCCACTCCGAAAACTTTGGAGTCGCAGTCTTAGAGGCTTTAGCTGCTGGTCTCCCTGTCCTCGTTACGCCTGGTGTTGCTTTAGCTTCTGTTGTTCAACAAGATCAACTTGGTTATGTTACAGACGTTAATGTCCCTGCAATTGTATCTGCTCTTGATCGCTATTTGGGTCATCCTCAAGAGGGTAAGGATATGGGCGATCGCGCCCGCCAACTAGTTCAAAAAAAGTATACATGGAATTGCATTGCTCAAAATTTGATTGAGATATACATGAAAATTCTTAAGCAAGGTTTTCTTTAGAAATCTTTATTTATTGGCAACCAGTGCCATATCATTCCTATACCAATGATAGAAAAAATTACACCATTATTGCTCACATACAACGAAGCACCCAACATTCAACGCGCCCTCCAACGTCTCTCTTGGGCAAAGAAGATTGTTGTCATTGACAGCTTGAGTAATGATGAAACACTGGAGATTTTGCAGGCCTATCCTCAAGTAGAGGTCTTTCACAGAAAATTTGACTCATTTGCAAATCAATGTAATTACGGGTTATCGAAAATTGAATCTACATGGGTACTTTCGCTAGACGCAGACTATATTCTTTCTGAAGACTTCAATGTTGAAATCAAAGCCTTACCAAAAAACTCGGAAGTTGATAGCTATATCGTTAGATTTAAATACTGCGTCTTTGGCAAACCTCTACACGGTACCTTACTCCCACCACGTAAAGTTCTTTATAAACGAGAAAAAGCAGTCTACAAAGATGATGGTCACGCTCATCGAGTTACTGTGGAAGGAACTTCTAAGCAGCTTTCTTCCTACATCTACCATGATGACCGTAAACCTCTAAATCGCTGGCTTTGGGCGCAAGACCGCTACATGGTGATTGAAGTCAAGAAGCTTACACAGATTCCTGAGAGTGAACTGAGCTTGGGCGATCGCATTCGCAAGCAAAAAATATTAGCTCCCTTCATCATCCTGTTCTACTGCCTTATCCTCAAAGGTGGTATCTTCGATGGTTGGCATGGCTGGTACTATGCATTTGAGCGTGTCTTAGCAGAAATTCTTTTGTCTATTCGCTTAATTGAATATGAAAAACTACAGCAGCAAGATATCTAGAATTTAAGGTGAAACAGTTAGATCACCAACTCAAAAGATATTGGATTATTGCTCTAGCAGGTTTTCTCGTCATCCTGTTGGGTATGATTCCAGTTCGACTGGCGATCGCCCACTACCAAGCACCTCATCCCCAAGCAATACTAACTTTAGGCGGCGGTATAGACCGGGAACAGTTCACAGCTCAATTTGCCCGTTATGGCGGTTCTCAGTTGTATTGAATACAGTTTTTGTGGGGCGGGCAAAAGATGCCCGCCCTGAATTTAGGACGGGTGAGACGCCCGTTCCACAAGATATGTTTTGTTAGTCGCCAAATCTCCGGGACCTCCATCAACACAGCCGACAGACTCCTAAGCAGTGATCAGAAACGAAATAGGCTCTCTGTTTTCTTTGTTTGAATTTTGTAGCGGTATTTTACTTTGTAGAAACTCAATAAAATCTAGAACCTCTTGCCGTTTCTCTGGCGGAAGCGTCTGCATTTTTTCAGTAACGGTTTGTATAATGCTCACAACAACCTGCAATCTCTTTTGAATTCTTCTGAGCTTTGCCTCAAGCCGGATATCCCTACCTGCATGAAAAGCTGGATTACCGACTGTGGCTTACACGGATTTGTTAGACTGGTTTCAATCCCTCATAGGGCTTCATACAGAATCACTCACGCCCCTAATATGATGACTTTTATGGGTGTTAACTGATTATACTCAGTCAATTGAGAACCGCCATAACACTCCGATAATGCCAGCTTTCTGAGGCTACTGATGCTTACAAATACTCTACTGCTCTCCAAACAACTCCCCACTTTACAATACTCCTCCACACCAGAGCGATTCGATGAATCTTGGGAAGCTCCCTTGTCTACCCTCTTAGGACTGGGACGTGCTGCTGGTGCTGATTTTATTGAATTTTTCTTGGAGCGTGTCAACTATATTAGCTGCCTTGCAGAAGAAGACGCCATCACCAGCATTGCACCGCGTCTTTCCACAGGTGCAGGAGTCAGAGTATTTCGTGGCAAAGCAGATTGCTACGTTAGCACCAATGACCTTTCCTTTTCTGGTTTGAAAGCAGCTTTGGAAAAAGGTCTTTCTATCCTGGGATTACAACTTCCTGCTCCCAATGCCTTCATCCCAGAAATCAACCTGGAACTGCTGCGAGACTACGCTACCAAAAGAAGCAAAGATGGCTGGCTACCTCTGTGTACATCCATCCGGGAAATGGGAGAAGTTCTTCTTGATGGTACTGCCCAACTACAGCAAAAAGCAAGCCACGTACAATCACGCCGCGCCACCTATTTCCGTGATTGGCAAGAAGTCTTAGTTGCCGCCAGTGATGGCACTTTTGCTCGTGATATTCGCCTCACCCAGTCGGTAGGACTTATCCTCCTGTGCGCTGACGGTGCTCATCGCGCCTCCATGGCTGAACGTGCTGGCAATACCAGCGATCCCAATTTCCTGAAAGCTTGGGATTATAGAGAAGCAGCAGAGCACATTGCAGAATCAGCAGGAAAAATGCTTTATGCTGATTATGTAGAATCAGGGACTTACCCCATCATCATGGCGAATCACTTTGGTGGGGTTATCTTCCACGAAGCATGCGGACACCTGCTGGAAACCACTCAAATTGAACGCAACACCACTCCCTTCGCTGACAAAAAAGGTGAAAAAATTGCTCACGAAGCTTTAACAGCTTGGGATGAAGGGCGAACCGAAAACGCCTTCGGTTCAATTGATATGGATGACGAAGGTATGCCAGCTCAAAGAACGCTATTGATTGAAAAAGGCGTTTTAAAGAACTTCCTAGCAGATAGAACAGGTTCAGTGCGTACCGGACACCCCAGAACCGGCAGTGGACGCCGTCAGAATTTTACCTTTGCTGCTGCTAGCCGGATGCGTAATACCTACATTGCTACTGGTGAGTACACGACCGACGATTTATTTGCCTCTGTAGATAAAGGTATCTACTGCAAAAAGATGGGTGGCGGTAGCGTTGGTGCTACAGGTCAATTTAACTTTGGTGTAGATGAAGCTTATTTGATTGAAAATGGCAAAATCACCAAGCCACTGAAGGGAGCTATCCTCATTGGTGAAGCTAAGGAAATTATGAACAAAATTTCCATGTGTTCTCAAGATTTGTCCCTTGCAGCCGGCTTCTGTGGTTCTGTCAGTGGCAGTATCTACACAACTGTAGGACAGCCCCACATCAAAGTTGATTCGATTACCGTAGGCGGACGCTAACTCGTTCCCAGGTTTAGACTAACCCGTTCCCAGGTTCCACCTGGGGATGGCTTCCATGTGGCTCTGCCACACGATACCAGGAGGCTCTGCCTCCTGCAATACACTCCCAGGTTCTACCTGGGAGGGAGAAAATAGGTGAATTTTAAATTAACTATGGCGAACATCACTGAGATTGCAAATTACGCCAAGGAAAGTGCTGATAAACTTGGCATCAAGAAATTCGATATCTATGGCTCAACAGCAGATGCAACAAGTGTGCAAGTGGATCAAGGTGAGCCTAAGCAAGTGAAAGCTTCTAATCTTTCTGGTGTCACCGTTCGTGTTTGGAATGAAGACAATACAATGGGTGTTACCAGCACAACAGATGTAGATCCCAAAGGACTTGAATTAGCTTTAAAAACGGCTTACGAAGCTAGTTTTTTTGGGGTGAAAGAAAATGTCCCTGATTTTAGTCCAGAGTCTACTGTTCCCCTGAATAATTCATCACACGAAAAAGCACCTCAAGCACCTGTTTCTCAACTTATAGAAAGCCTGTTAGCTGCTGAAAAAGAAGTCCTCACAGCTCATCCGGCTATTAAAGGAGTGCCATATAACAGTTTGGCGCAAAGAGATATTGATAAATTTTATCTCAATAGCGATGGCGCGATGAGAACAGAATCCCACTCCATATCATCAATCTATCTTTACAGCAAAACTGAGGAAGACGGGAGAAAACCCCGCAGTGGTGGTGCTTTTAGAATCAACCGGAGTTTAGAGACTCTAGACATTAATGGTTGCATCAAAGAAACGGCAGAGAAAACTATCAGCCACTTGAATTATGAAAAAATCAAGTCTGGTAAATATCGAGTTGTTTTCTCACCAGATGCTTTCTTAAGTTTATTGGGTGCTTTTTCCAACTTGTTTAATGCTCAAAGTATTCTAGACAAGCAAAGCTTATCTACCCCTGATGACTTAGGCAAGCAAATTGCTTCTCCTTTGCTTTCAGTGTACGATGATGCACTGCATCCAGCAAACGTTGGTGCAGAAACTTTTGATGGTGAAGGAACTCCCACCCGCAAAGTTTCGTTAATTGAAAATGGGGTTTTAACAGGTTTTCTCCACAGTGCAGGAACTGCTAAAAGGATGAATGCCAAGCCGACAGGTAACGCCAATATTGGTGCAAAAGTCTCTGTCAGCCCTAATTTCTATCACGTTTTTGCCGCCGCACCTGGCGAACAGGAATTGAGCTTGGAAACGGCAGAAAGTGTCATTTTTATCGATGATTTACAAGCTCTGCATGCAGGCGTGAAAGCTTTACAAGGTTCTTTTTCTTTACCATTTGATGGTTGGCTTGTCAACAAAGGTGTGAAGACAAGCATTGAATCAGCCACTGTTGCAGGAGATTTTCTCGAACTGCTTAAGTCAATTATTTTTGTGGAAAAAGAACCAGAGTTGACACCGGGAGGCGTATGTCCCAAAATCTGGGTTGATGAATTATCGATTACTGGTGATTGACCTCTCCCCTGCCTAAAGGCGAGGGGATTCTAAACTGTTGCGGAACAGGACGGCTAAAGCCGTCCTGTTCCGCTTTTTAGTTTTGGTTTCCCAGAGTTTTATCCTGGTAGGCAGGGTCAGCACTGCCCTACAGACCTTAACCAAGCACAAGCTTAGCTGTGTCTCTACTTTGCGAAGAATATTCGCTGCACCGTTACAATCGGCATTAATGAAATCACCACACTTGGTTTTATATTGTCCACGCTTCGGTCTTGTTCCTGATGGCTTCCAGTTATCGGGTTTTTCACCTCTTCGAGGTTCGCCAGTCGCCTGCGGAGGGAAACCCTCCTGCAGCGCTGGCTCACCGTATTTTGGCAAACTATCTCCATCCAAAAAAGAAGCTTTGGAAGTATATGACTCTTCTGTCTCAACAAATTGAATTTTGTGCTGTTTGCACATTTCCTCGATTCGTTTTTTCAAACGTGCTGTCGGTGTTTGAACTATCTTTTGATTGTTGACTTTCCCTGTCTCAATACCATCTTTATTGCTTTGGTTCCAACCAAAAACAATAGTACCAACATTTTGAGTCAGACAATAGTTAACAATCAGCTTTGCAGCTTTGTTGAGCGCATCTTTAACTTGACGGTTACGTTTTTCTGTGATGTGGGAAAGCCTGTCGTTCCAAAAACCTTGTGGTTTTCCTTCTTTGATAGTTGCGACTTGTTTGTTGTACCACTGTGTCAAAGATTTTAGCTTGAACCCATCAATAATAAAGCTATTGTCGCCCGTATTTGGTACACAAGTGAGCCAATTATTTATTCCAGGATCGATTCCTAGTGCTCTAGACTTATCCAATTCAAGAGGTGTATTTTCTACTTGCCTGCAAACAAACTCAGCATAAAAGCAGTTGTTTAGTGGCAATATTCTTAGTTCTTTAACTGCCTCAAATTTAATATTATGAGGCATAGTTACAAATAAACTATCAAAGCCAAACAACGCTTTGAATGCATTGCTAAGCGGCAAACGGATTAAACCAGCTTCAATATCAAAACTAAGTGCTTGTTTCGGATAAGTCCAACCAGCCAAACCGTTTTTCTTGCGGTATTTGGGCAGGCTAGGTTTATCTTTTAATTGTCCTGAATACCACAATGGCAACAATTCTTTGTAGCTAGTGAATGATTCAGCAACTTCTGTGCAAACTTGCTGCGCCGCTTGTGAGTAGAAAATCTGATAATGTGGATTGCTTTTTAATTCTCCATGAAGCCCAAACGAGTCATCTAATACTTCTCCAAACGTGAAATATGCTTGTCTTAGCAGATAGGTTGCACAATTCCGAAGCTTGTTAGATTGTTCTGCTAGAAACTCCAACACATTCATGCTGTGTTGATCTAATTTGATAAGCATTTGTTGTGTTGCGTACAGTCGTATCACCTCCCCCCTGCTGTGTTATACATACAAGTATACATCTATATACATTGAGCGTCTATGCCATTCCGTAAAGGTCACAAAGATAGGTATACAACTAATAGAGACAAACCGTTAACCAGTAGCCCTGTGTGTTTTCGATTAGATAAAGAATTAGCGGTCAAATTGAAATCTATCCCAAATTGGCAAGAACGGTTAAGACAGACACTTCCCACGCTCATAGAGAAGTGGATGGCTGAATAAATGAGCGCCGAGCCGCGTTTCATCCCCTGGCGTCGATCACGAAGTACGGCACTACGTACCTGCTTTTCAGGGGCTTTCACGCTCCCGCCAAGGTTTTGGTAAATTCAGGCAATAGACTTCTTGTTTTTGTTCCCGGGCTACTGCTTGGGAACAAGAATTTTTGCTTATTTATGCCAGTATGAAGCCTTTTAGTATCATTTCAATAAATTAGTACCTACCAAAACACCATCTTCAATTTCAGCACTATATAAATTAGTATTATTCAAATTAGCATTGGTGAGGTTAGCTTTATTTAAGGTAGCACTATTGAGAAATGCTTCTGTTAAATTAGCAGATTGCAAATTGGCACCAGTTAAATCAGCACCTTCTAAATTGGCATTTTTCAGGTTAGCTCCTGTTAAATTCGCATTCCTCAAATCAGCACCAATGAGGTGAGCGCCTTTGAGGTTAGCTCCTCTTAAATCACACCCAAAACATTCTCCAGTTTCTAACAATTGCCGGACTTGAGCAGGGTTTTCTGCTTTAACAGGAACGGGAGTGGCTAGAGATATTGTGCTTAATAAAGTTACAGCAGTTAACAAAAATGTCAGTTTCATATTGATTTCTCTCCCACACTCTTAGAAGCTAGTTACTAAATAAGTCGGCAAAAATAAATGTATGCTATGTTTCTTTGGACTTAGTTACTTAACTTCTACAAAGCCTTTGTCTCAAATTCCAGAAAAGTCACCTCATTTTATTCAGATCTTGCACCCAACAAGAGCCAGAGGCTCTAATATCTCGTTACCAGGTTCAACCTGGTAACGAGGGTTTGGAGGTTTTGCCTCCTCACTGTTGCAACAGGTGCGAGATCTCAGTTTATTGAAGTCATAAAAAAACACTATAGCAACCCTAAATCGTTCATGAACACAAGATTCCCGACTTCTTTAAGAAGTCGGGAATCTGGCGCGATTTATGCGCTTTGCGCAGGCACTTTCACACAAATAAAATATTAGGTGCTTCTAGGCAACTACTCCAGAAACACCCCATCTGTCTAAGCCAAAGCTCTCCGCAGTCGTTGTTCAAAAGAAACCAAATCTACCCCTAAATTTTGCAGAACTCTAATTGCTACGCCCTCTCCTGCACCCCTTGCACCTTCCTTAAGAATACCTAACAGCAGATGCTCTGTGCCAACATAGTTGACACCAAGTTGTCGCGACTGTTCTACCGATAGTTCCAACACCTGTTTAGCTCTAGGCGTGAAGGGGAAAAAAATAGATGTATTACCCCTACCTCTGCCAATAATTTTTTCTACCTCAATCTGAGCATTTTCTAAGTTCACCCCCACATTAGTAAGCAACTGTGATGCAATACCACTGTCTTCACTAATGAGTCCTAGCAAAATTTGCTCGGTTCCCACAAACTTATGCCCCAAGCGGCGAGATTCTCGTTGAGCCAAAAGGATAGCTGTAATAGCTTTTTGGGTGAATTTTTCAAAACCCCTAAGTTGGAATTTTTCAGATGCAAACCCAAATAGCTTTTCAAGGATTGACGCAAAAAATTTTTCAAACATAAACTCTTCTTTTGGCGATGTATCGCCAATCGGTTCTGCGCTACTTTCGCCCCTGGTTCTCCCTGTCATTAAAAAAGCAAGCAAATCCTCCATCGTCTCAGCGTTCGCTGAGTACCACAGAAATTGCTTATCCTTACGGTTATTGACTAACCCCTCGTTCCGCAGCTTTTCCAAATGGTGAGATAGGGTTGAGTTCGGGATTTTAAGCTTTTCCTGAATCTCACCCACAGTCATCCCTTGTGGATACGCTGCAAACAGCAGCCGCATGATTTCAAGCCGTGGCTCCGCCCCGAGTGCAGCAAACATATCTGCATAGCGAGCCGTATCTTTCTTAACCATATTTCTAGAATAGTCGAAATATTTGAGATGTCAACACTAATATTTTGTATTTTGATTATTAAAATCTAGAGAGAATATAGAGACGTAGCATACTACGTCTCTATATTCTCCTACTAGGACTTACCACTTCCTATCAAATACAGCAGCGCCATACGAACAGCAACACCACTGGTCACTTGAGCTTGAATAAGGCTAAATTCTGGGTCATCCATCAATTCCGAGCTAATTTCGACACCACGGTTAACAGGACCAGGGTGCAAAACTTTGACGTTTGGCTTGCACAGTTGCAACTTTGAGCGTGTAATACCAAACATCTGATGGTATTCTCGCAAAGAAGGCAATAAATGAGCAGTCATTCGTTCCTTTTGCAAGCGCAAAGTCATGACAAAATCAGCTTCTTGCAAAGCTGGTTCTAACTCCCAATGGAGAAACACTTTGCCTGGTCTATCTTCGCCGTAATCTGCAAATAATTTAGGTAAGAGGGTGGGTGGTGCGGCTAAATGCACATCAGCCCCACAGGCTGTAAAACTCCAAATATTTGATCGCGCTACCCGCGAATGTAGAATATCCCCAACGATCGCAATCTTTTTGTCTTTTAAAAGTTCGACACGGGGATTGTCGGGATCAAGGAGAGTACAGATAGTAAATAAGTCTAGCAGGGCTTGGGAAGGATGCTCGTGTTGACCATCACCAGCATTGAGGACACTGACGTGTACACCAAGCCGATCCATTTCTTGGGCGATCGCATTTGGGACTCCAGCTTCTCGATGGCGGATTACCATGATATCAGTTCCCATTGCCAAGTAAGTCTTCGCCGTGTCGAGAATAGTCTCTCCTTTTGTCATCGAAGACGTTCCGGAAGCGAAGTTCAGCGTATCTGCCGAAAGCCGCTTAGCAGCGAGTTCAAAACTGCTACGAGTGCGGGTGGATGGTTCAAAAAATAAATTCGCCACTACCTGTCCCTGTAAGGTTGGTACTTTCTTCGTTCGCCGTGATAGGACTTCTTGAAAACTAGCAGCAGTTTGCAAAACAGTATCGTACTCAACTGTGGTGAAGTCAGCGAGGGAAAGAATATGGTGACGAGTCCAGGTGGTATTAGGCATAAAAGAACAATGATTTTCGGCTTAGAGACACGCAGCGTACTGTAACAGGAGCTTCGATGCACACTTGTAGCATATATTGGAGATTGCTTGCGAGTTTAGTTTTTATCACTCTTATTGTTTCAGTGACGCTGATTGAAACGCATCTCTACACTTTTTTATTTACATATGCAACAGGAATCATACCACCTGTGATCTATCAAAATAGATACCTGCCTCAATTGCTCCTAAATTTTAAATCACAACCAAATGTAACGAAAAGTAACAAAGTTGACAAGAGATTGGAACAGGTAAGGGATTGTATCAGTCTTGGTACATTATAAAACAGTGTTCCCTAGACAAATCAGCCATGCAACTTGATGACCTGCTGGGTGAACCAGCAATAGAGGCGGCAATAGACTATAATCCACTGACTGTTGCACCAAAGACATTGCTGGTAGATGTCATTGCTGTAATGAATCAAAAGCGAATTCAAAGTTGCTCATTATCAAGTGTTGCACCATTAGATGCAATGACCGTACAACAGACAGACTCTAGCTGTGTCTTAGTAATGGACAAAACAGAGTTACTGGGAATTTTTACAGAACGGGATATTGTACGGCTAACGGCAGATGGCATCGACTTTGGAAAGGTGACAATAGCTGAAGTCATGACGCAACCAGTGATTACCCTACAGCAAGCTGCTTTTAAAGATGTTTTTGCTGCTTTGTTCTTATTCCGGCGGTATCGCATTCGTCATCTACCTATAGTAGGAGAAAAAAACGAAGTTATTGGTGTCGTTTCTCACGAGAGTATTCGTAGCATTTTACGCCCGATTCATCTCCTGAAATTCATGCGTGTGGCAGATGTCATGACAACCCAAGTGATTCGTGCCCCAATGACTGCTTCGGTATTGAGTTTAGCTCAAGTAATGGCAGAGTTTCGGATTAGCTGCGTCGTGATTACTGAGGAACAACTACAGTCAGATTTGAGACAATTTGTTCATATTCCTGTGGGAATTGTCACTGAACAAGACATTGTGCAATTTCAGGCAATGCAAGTAAATTTATCTGAAGTTCTAGCGCAGACAATAATGAGTCAATCACTATTTGTGCTAAGTCCTGAGGATTCTCTATGGACTGCTCTTGCCCAGATGCAACAGCAACATCCGCGAAGATTAGTGGTGTCTTGGGATGGAGGAACAGGATTAGGCATTGTGACTCAAAGCAGCTTGCTGCGAGTCCTCGATCCAGTTCAAATGTACAGTGTTATCCAAACTTTGCAGAACACACTTAGGTAGCCACAAGATGAGTCATTGTGTTTGTAGTTGGATGGCGATCGCAACTGCAAACCTGTCATAACAATTCATAAGGGTATTCCAACAAATAAATTATCCAATGAGAGTGAGGTGGGCATCTGATCCCCCCAGTTTATACGACGGGCTAGAAGCCATTAAAAGCTCGTTTCCAGGTTCTCCTTGGAAATGCGATATAAGCGACTCTGCCACAAGTAAGGGAAAAAGAGCTTCCCAATGGTATTGCTAGCCTCTGACTGGGAACAAGGCAATCTCTCAAAGCATTGCAAACTACCGCTTTCACCTTAAGTTTTTAGTATTTATTCTTACATGATTTTTTAAGAGCAAGTGAGAATAAGCTAGTGTTTGACTATACTCTTAATGTAAGTGATACTTCGGTTATGGTTTAAGATAACGAAATACTAAGGGCGATAACGCAGCTATTAGCCAGAGGCGATCGCCTGTGAACTCGTGGAAACAGTCCGCCGCAACCTTACCATAGACTGGACGCAAAAAGAAAGTGTGAAAGCGAACCTGCGACGCTTAGTCAAGCGCTTATTGCGGAAATACGGTTATTCGCCAGAAAAGCAGGAAAAGGCGACAGTGACAGTGCTGGAACAAGCAGAGTCACTGTGTAAAAATTGGGCTACCTGAGGGGGAGAGAGGGCTTTTACAGGCTAAAATTGTTCAACCGTTTTATTTATTTACAGATTGCGGTTTTAGCTTCCCAGGGTCACCAAGTTTGCCTATAAGCGATAATTCATACGTATGGACTCAAAATTGTCAAAATCTTATGACAATTTTTAACAATTTATAAAATTGATTTGAGCTTGCTCCATAACGGATCGTAGATTAGTACGTTGCCTTGATCAAAGTCATGTCACAACATCGACACACAATTTTCATACTATCTCCACAACCTTCAAATATATTTACTGAGAGAGTTCACAATTAGTAACAATTACTTCAGTAAATTTTCTGATATCGATTATCATTGCCGATTTTCTTGGCAAATATCAGGGTTAGTAGACATGAATTCAAGCCTTATCTTATCGAACATATTGAATCCGCCAGTGTTGTTTTTCTTTTTGGGAATGCTGGCAATTTTTCTCAAATCGGATTTGGAAATTCCCCAGCCTTTGCCAAAACTGTTTTCTCTTTACTTGCTGCTTGCTATCGGGTTTAAGGGAGGATATGAACTTGAGGAGAGCGGAATTAATCCACAAGTAGCACTAACACTGATAGCAGCTATATTCATGGCTTGTGTCGTCCCTGTGTACTCATTTTTTGTTCTAAAAATAAAACTTGATGCATATAATGCTGCGGCTATTGCTGCAACTTACGGATCTATCAGCGCTGTCACTTTTATTACTGCTCAGTCTTTTCTCAAAATACTTAACGTTAGCTCTGATGGATACATGGTAGCGGCTTTGGCGTTGATGGAATCTCCAGCAATTATTGTGGGGATTGTTTTAGTAAGAGTATTCGGTCATAAGAAAGAGAATGGTGAATTTTCTTGGAATGAAGTTTTGCGAGAAGCTTTTCTCAATGGTTCTGTGTTTCTCTTAGTTGGTAGTGTGATGATCGGCCTACTGACAGGGCATAAAGGATGGGAAAAGCTACAACCATTCACTCAAGAGATATTCTACGGAGTTCTAGCATTCTTTCTACTAGATATGGGAATGGTAGCCGCTAGAAAAATCAAAGATTTAAGGAAAGCTGGTTCTTTTTTAATTGCTTTCTCTGTATTTATGCCTGTTGCCAATGCAATTTTGGGAATAATTATTGCCAAACTCATCGGTATACCACAAGGTAATGCCCTTTTGTTTGCCGTTCTTTGTGCGAGTGCTTCTTACATCGCAGTTCCTGCAGCTATGAGGATGACAGTTCCGGAAGCAAATCCCAGTTTGTATGTTTCTATGGCTCTGGCACTCACATTCCCCTTCAATATTATTATAGGAATTCCATTGTATATGAACATTATTAAAATTATGGGAGTGTAGCAGAGTGGAAGCAGTCAAGAAGTTAGAAATCATTACCAATTCTCTAGAACTACAGCTAGTTTGAGACATTTTAAAAAAGTAGGTGTGTCTGGCTATACCATCATCAAAGATGTTACAGGCAAAGGTGATAGAGGCAAAGTCATTGATGATTTAGAAACACCTACACATACAAATGGTTATGCGATGAGTGTTTCTACGTAACAACAAGAACATCAATTAGTGGAAGCAATTAGACCTATCCTCAAAAAAATTGGAGGCATATGTATTATTTCTGATACTAAGTGGATTGCTCATTAAATCAGCTGATAAGAGACTATCTTTTTCAAGAGAGTCTCTACTATTTACAAAAAAAAAGAGATTTTTTTTCGGAAAATTCGCTAAACAATATGAAGTTTAAAAAGAAAGATTTAGTTTTAAGAGAGGAATCGAATTGTGCCAATAAAACGCCTAATTGCAGGTTTTCATGAGTTTCATGACAACTATTTCATTACACATCGAGAGTTCTTCGAGCATTTATCTCACGGTCAAACTCCTGATGTTTTACTTATCACTTGCTCTGACTCTCGCATTGACCCTAATTTAATAACCCAAACCCAGCCAGGAGAGTTATTTGTTATTCGTAACATTGGTAATATTATCCCACCCTATGGAACGCCCAATGGTGGTGAAGGTGCTGGTATAGAATATGCTGTTCAAGCTTTGGATATTAAGGATGTTGTTGTCTGCGGTCATTCCCACTGCGGAGCTATGAAAGGACTCTTGCAAATAGGTAATCTTGCTCACCAGATGCCCTTGGTATACGATTGGTTAAGGCACTATGGCGAACCTACCCGTCGTCTTGTCCTAGACAACTACAAGGATTATCCTAGTGATAAACTATTAAAGATTGCAATTGAACAGAACGTCCTGACACAGATAGAAAACCTGGAAACTTACCCAGTGATTCGCTCTAGACTTCACAGCGGTCAACTCACTCTTCATGCCTGGATTTACGAAATTGAGAGTGGAGAAGTCTTTACATATGATGCTAGCACCAGACAATTTAAACTTTTACAAAATCGTCCATTGCCTGTACCAAATTCTCTTATAGGTGTACACTCAGAATAAGCTATCTATTTAATAAGTTATGAATTAACAATGGCTAATGAGTAATAAAGAAAGATTATTACTTATTAGCCATTATCAATTTTTCAATACCAAAACAACAGCAAAATACATAGTTGAGCAATATTTACCATGAAAGCTTCATTCTTCAATAAAAATACAGGGTTTCTCCGCCAAAAAATTAAAGAATACTTACAACGTACTCAGCAATGGTTATTCAAGACGCCAGAAAGAGCGCTCTCAAAAGCTTACCAGGCGGCTCAGATAATTAAAAATATTGAAATAGAACAGTTTAGTGGTAAAATAATATCTCCTGAGTCAGCCAATTATAGTGAAAGTGTAATGGCTTATTGGCAGGTATCCCTTCAAAAAAATTTAACTATTATCAAAGTAAACTTGGCAGAATTTAGATTCAGCTATTCTCTTCTAAATATATCAAATCCCGTTTTTTTGGAAAAATTAAAGTTTATCGATGAGGTAAGCTCTAAGTATATTACACAATATATTCCACAAGAAAAAAATAGTGACGTCGAGATAATACCAGTTTCTCAACCATTACAAATAAATGATAATGCAGTTAATAACCACTCAGATTCTTCTCGTATCAACAATATGAAAGTTGACCCTGTTTTTCAAAAAACAGGTGCATTTCCGAGATCCATTGGCAGAACACTTAATAAAATTAAGGGGGATTTTTCTCCACAAGCAGAAGAAAATTTTGTAAGAAATTTTCAAATTTCTAGAAAGAGAACAAGAACTGCTATAAGATTTTTGGCAATGCTAGTTATTGTACCTCTTTTAACTCAGCATTTATCTAAGGATTTTTTAATTAATCCAATAGTAGAGCGGATTAGAGGTGAAAATTTAACTCAACTTTTCCTTAATAATGAAATGGAGGAAGAAGCTCTTAGCGAATTAAAAACTTTTGAAAAAAAACTAAAATTTGAGAGCTTAATTCGCCAAGCCCCGCCAATTTCTGCTGAAGTAATAGAAGAAAAAGTGAAAAATAAAGTTCGTCAAATCGCTGAGGAATTTCAAGAGAAAAGTAATGAAGCTATTAGCAATGTTTTTGCTGATGTGATGTCACTTATAGCTTTTGCATTAGTCATTGTTACAAGCAAAAGAGAAATTGCGATTGTAAAATCTTTTATAGATGATGTTATCTATGGTCTCAGCGACAGTGCCAAGGCTTTCATAATTATTCTCTTCACAGATATATTTGTCGGATTCCACTCACCACATGGTTGGGAGGTGATTCTTGAAGGATTCGCAGAACATTTGGGGCTTGCAGCAAATCAAAGTGTGATATCTCTTTTTATTGCCACTTTCCCTGTGATTTTAGATACGATTTCTAAATACTGGATATTCCGCTATCTCAGTCGGTTGTCTCCTTCAGCTTTGGCTACATTGAAAGAAATGAATGATTAGATGGCTTATGCGTGCGATGATTTTGGAGACACCGCGTCAACCCCTGCGGTTAGCTGACTTGCCAGTGCCAAAACCTAATCCACAACAAGTATTAATTCACATTCATGCTTGTGCTGTTTGTCGTACAGATTTGCACATTGTGGATGGGGAATTGACGCAGCCAAAACTCCCTCTGATACCTGGGCATCAAATTGTGGGTACGGTGGAGGCGATTGGGGAACGTGTGGAAAAATTTCAGGTAGGCGATCGCGTCGGTGTTCCTTGGCTAGGTCATAGTTGCGCTCACTGTCGCTACTGTCTTTCTGGGCGTGAAAACCTTTGTGACTATGCCCAGTTCACAGGCTACAACCTTGATGGCGGCTATGCAGAGTACACTGTTGCTGACGAAAGTTTTTGCTTTTCCATTTCTAGCGACTATCCTGACTTACAAGCAGCACCACTGTTATGTGGGGGATTAATTGGCTATCGTGCTTACAGAATGACTGGCGATGCTGAAAAAATAGGTTTTTATGGTTTTGGTTCAGCGGCACATATTTTAATTCAACTCGCTCGTTATCAAGAGCGTCAAATTTTTGCTTTTACCCGTTCTGGTGATACTCAAGGACAAGAGTTTGCCCGTCAATTGGGGGCAACTTGGGCTGGTGACTCAGATGCATTACCCCCAGAACCCTTGGATGCAGCAATTATTTTTGCTCCCATAGGGAAACTCGTGCCAGCTGCTTTGCGTGCGGTTGCTAAAGGCGGTATTGTAGTTTGTGCTGGTATCCACATGAGCGATATTCCATCTTTTCCCTATGAAATTCTTTGGGAAGAAAGGGTGTTGCGGTCTGTTGCAAATCTCACGCGTCAAGATGGAGAAGAGTTTCTCGCATTAGCACCGAAAGTTCCTATTCGTACAGAGGTAAATCTCTTTCCACTAAGTCAAGCAAATGAGGCTTTGGAGGCAATTCGTTGTGGCAAAATTGAAGGGTCAGCCGTGTTGGTAATTGAGTAAATATAGCGGTAAGAACCCGGAGTAAGGTACACCAAAGAAATAATGAACCACAGATGGACACAGATGGACACAGATAAATAATTACTTCATTCAATTGAGTTGCGCTAGAGATGAATCAGGTTTTGCACGTATCGACACCCAACTTAGTGACAGCACTCGAAACCAATATGTTCGCATTCTGGATGAACTTTGGTCGTGCGCCACATCGAGAACTCTATGAAGGACCTGACCTGATCCGGTTTACCACTGGCATTTCCTTTCCGTTTTTCAACGGAGTTTTCCGTGCTCAACTCAACTCTGAGTCAATGGATACAATCATTACGGAAACTGTCAATTACTACACCGCACGGCAGATACCGATGTTTTGGTGGACTGGACCTGGTACCCAACCGCCCGACCTGGGAACTCACTTGGAAGCCCATGGATTGATTTCTAAGGGTGAATTGCCTGTTATGGCAATTGATTTATCGGCTTTACCACAAGAGGAGTCTTTGCCAGCAAATCTGGAGATCACCTTGGTTAACGATATCGAAAGCCTCAAGCATTGGGTGCGGATAGCAATGGTCGGTTTTGAGATTCCCGATGAAATATTTGACGATCTATTTGAGTTAGAACTCAGCCTGGGAATTGATACCAAGCAGCAGTATATACGTTTTCTTGGCTGGTGGAAAGGTTTGCCAGTGGCAACGTCAGCTTTATATTTTGATGCAGGGGTGGCTGGTATCTACTATGTCGCCACACTCCCGGAAGCACGACGACAGGGGTTTGCAACAGCACTGGTGCTGGCTGCCCTACGGAAAGCCCGTACCCTAAAATACTGTGTGGGAACACTGCAAGCTTCACAAATGGGAGTGAACGTGTACACCCAGATCGGATTTCAGGAGTACTGCAAGATGGGTCTTTACCTTTGGACGGGTAAACCAAGTTAGCATAAATCCTTACCTACTCAAAACGCCTGACTTGAAATCCCTGTAATCCTTCCGGTTCCTCGTATTCTACGAATACATCTTTAACCATTGCGGCGGGAGGTCCTTGGTAACACCAGCGAATCATCTGTTCTACAACCCCTTGCTTACCTTCAAATACTGCTTCCACTCGATCATCAGGGAGGTTGCGCACCCAACCTGTTAATCCCAGTTGGGTCGCTGTATCCACAGTGGCGTAGCGATAGCCTACCCCTTGAACTCTCCCAGAAATGATGACATGAGCGCGGACTTGCTTGGAGTGCGGTGTGGTATTCTGCATTAACTGGTCAAGTCTTTACTATTTCCAGCCTACCCTGTTTATTATGCACCAGAGAATTCTTAATTCCAACTAATTTGTTTATGTCAAACTTGCCACCACTCAAGACAGAAACTATTTGGGCAATTCTCAATGAGGAAATTGATGATGCTACAGTCAACCAATTGGTATGGCACTGCTTGGGGTATCGCTACAACTCCTCAACCGAACAGTGGGATACTCAGGAAGTCGCACCAGAATGGCGGGATGAGTACTCAGAACCACCGGATTTTATCGACTCTCGCCCTGCAACAGTTAAGTTGACTCGTTCGATTCCTCCAGAGAACAAACAACTCTTGAAAGAAAAACTGGGTTTCAAAGGTTACAAAATTGGTGAGTTTGGACCTCGGCAAACGCGGAGGGCAACAGCTGCAAACTGGTTGTTAAGTTATATGCAACTCAATAGCAGTAAATTTGAGTAAGAGAATTAGAACCACAGATGCACACAGATTAACCTTGCCCTCGAGCGAAGCGTAGACGCCCGCAGGGCGGCTTCCCGGAGGGTAGGGACAGATAATTTATTTGTATGTATCTATGGTTTCATTTTCATAACTCTTGACTTTTGCAAGAAGCTTAATGACTGATAAAAATGATAAGGGAGCGTTAACGCACCCTAAAGCTTGAGAATTCAGTTTACAAAGTCAAGTTTTTGACTCATGAGTGATGACTAATCATCAAGTACTTTGCTAGACACTTCGACTGCTGTCACATCTATTGTCCCTTCTGGTGTAAAGCGCTGAAAATGTCCCTGTTGTACCAATAACTGCTCGCCACAGTTAGGACATTGCAATTGAGTGTTATTTAAACCTGTAAATTCATATCGACAAACGGGACACTGGTCACTCGCCAAGTTGTATTGCAGCCACCAGCGAAACCCAAAATACACGAGAATAGGTGTCAACAACAATAGCCCAACAATAATCACCAAGGAGTTAACCAACCAACCCAAGCCTAATGACCCAAGCAACCATATAATTGCTAGCAAGGTGAGCCAAGGGCGTAAATTAGACAAATTAAACTGAAACGTTTTAAGGCTCATTTTTTAAATGTCGTCCTGCTCTCCCTCTAGGATAGCGATTTTACCAACAAGTCAATAATCAATTGTTAATACTCAATCGAATTTTGACTATGGATTGTTGACTAAGGACAAAAGCTGTTCTTTCAACCGCTTCTGGAAAGCATCGATACCAAATAGGGCGATCGCCTGTTCTCGCAGCCATTGTCCATCACAACGTCGGTCATCTCCTTTGAGTATTTCTACACAAGCAGCCGCCACAGCATTTGAATCACGGTGTGGGACTCGCCATCCCAGTTTACCATCCTGCAACGGATCGGCTGATCCATCTGCATCACCAGACAGCACAGGCACACCACAAGCCATTGCCTCTAGGTACACAATACCAAAACCTTCTTGGGAAGGCATGACGTAGGCATCAGCAAGACGGTAATGTTCTACCAATTGTTCTGTAGGAACAAAGCCAGCAAATATAACGCGATCGCCTACGCCCAAATCTTCAGCCAGCTTGGCTAATCGAGGTTGGTCATCCCCACGACCAATGACCAAGTATTTTACCTCAGGGAAAACATCAGCTATTTGTGGTAATGCCCGAATTGTAACATCGACACCTTTATAAATATCACCTGACCACAGTCGCGCTACGGTCATCAGTACCTTTGCCCCTGTCAAACCATACCGCTCTAACAACGCAGTCGATTTTGTTCCTGGAGTAAAGTCATTACCATTCACAGCACAAGGTAATAGTTTTATTTTGTTCGGGTCAAGTTCATTAGCAGCACAGGCGACTTGACGAGTGTAACGGCTGACTGTCCAAATTTGGGCGGCTTTTTGCAGGCTGGATTTTATGGAAGTTGGTAACGGTTGCCAAACCTCTTTCCCATGAGTCATGACTGTGTAAGGAATTCCCAAAGGTTGACACAACAGACCAACCAATGGCGCAAGGTTCACATGACCGCAAAAGACGTGCTGTGGTCGCTGGCGCAACAGATGGAAGAGTAACGCCATACCCATTCTGACTCGTTCCACTTGGGGAGACTGGGATTTGAAGTAATGAAATTTTAAACTTTCTGACTCAAAAGGATTAAAGCAGCTAGGACTATCCCTGAGTAAAAATACTTCTGCATAGAAAAGTTCGTTAGATGCTAAATAGGCTCGAAAAATATCCTTTACATATGATTGAATTCCGCCTTCTCGTTCAAAAACTTGTATAAACACGAAAACATGATGAACTTTTGTTTTTAAAACTTGACTAAAATCTATGTTTTTTCCCACTTGAATGATTGGTATTTTCATCAAAAACTCCTGGGTCTGAAACCTCGTCCTTCTAGGACGGCAATACACATTCTTTGTGAACCATTACCGCCTTGGGGTTACTTGAATCGGTGTACTTTTGTGTTGTACTTTCAATGGGACAATTACCATTTCAACTCGTTCACCCCAACGGGAGAGCCAGTTCCCTACGGCGGGAAACCCGCCTTCAGGACTGGACTCACCTGTACGCATAACGGTTTTGCTCCCAAGAGCCTCGCTTTCGCGGTTAAGTTAGCCTGGACAAAGTTATTGGTCGGTACTATATCAAAGACACTGGCTTAACCCTCTAAACCTGTTTAATCCTTGATTTCTAGAGCTACAGACTGGCTGCGCATCCGTAGGTAGGAACTTAAACACTTGCCAATAACGTAGTACACGGCGGTACTGAGTCGGGTCAACTAATCCGTTTGACTTGAGGCGATGATCGCCCCTAGCATGGACGGCAGGGGTGTTGACTGTTATATAGCAATCCTAAATCATATGCCCTACGGGGTGCTGTAGGCTATGTGAACAACAAGATTCCCGGCTTCTTTAAGAAGCTGGGAATCTAAGCATACGTGATTTTCATAAATTAAATAGGATTGCTATATTGGTTGTACATAAAACAATACGGTTCAGATAAGATTGTTTTTATGCATGAGCTCTATGTAGGTAGAGACGCCTCATGGCGCGTTTATACGGCTATTTTATTGTCACAAACATCTCCTTAACTGCTCCGTATGAGGCTATGAGATGTCTTTTTTATACAAACAAACCTTCTGAATTTTACAAGAAATTTCCCTACAATTAAATAATTTTTCGACAAAGTACGCTAGCTTTCAGAGAAACACCCGTATTTATATTTATTTAGTCAATACATGACTTTACAGGCAAAGTCAGGGAGCATTTTCCTCCAACACTCCCCGCTTTCCCAAAGCTTTAAACACCCTGCATTTGCCCTTGCTTGTTTTTCTTTTATCTGACTGCTACCCCTGTAAACCATACTTGACGATGAGCAGGCAATTTCTTCCATCTGCACCACGTTCGTAGACAACATGGTCAGCCAAGCGCCGCAGGAGAAACCATCCATAGCCCCCAACTTGGAGAGTACCTGGTTCTGGCTCTGTGATCGCATCGGGATTAAACGGTTTTCCATAATCCCAGATTCTAACCTCTAAGCGATCAATCCACAAAGAAACATCAATTTCTATGGTTGTTTCCGGTGGTAAGGCATGATGAGCATGACGCACAGCATTGGTAAAGCCTTCTGCTAATGCTAAATTGAGGCGATAGAGTTGGCTTTCTGACCAACCAAGTTGAGGCAAGTGTTGCAGACAAAATTGTTCAAACCATTGTTGCACCTGGTTTAGAAGCTTTAGTTCGCTCTTCACCGTCAGATGGTCTTGCTGCACTATGCTTAGCATTGACCTTGACTTGAATGTAAGTAAGTGAAAGTTTGTACTTTTTGTATATTACAGACTTAAGATTCTGAAATGACATCTGTATACAAAATTAAAATCCAACATGCAACCTGGATGATTAAAATTGACGCCTGTTGATTTCTCCAGAAAAGCACATCTGCACTTGCCGAGAAACTCACAGGCGTCAAAGCGCTTTGTGGGGACTAATTTAGAAAAGCCCAAAAGTGAAGGACTTATCTATTGGGAAAGTAGCACCAATTCCTAGCCACAGAGTCACCAAGGTGCCAATTAAGAACACTGTAGTCGCTACTGGGCGGCGGAAGGGGTTTTGGAATTTATTCACGTTCTCAATAAACGGAACAAGAATCAGTCCTAGGGGTACGGAACCCATTAATACCACTCCTAAGAGTTTGTTAGGAACTGAACGCAAAATCTGAAATACCGGATAGAGGTACCACTCCGGTAAAATTTCCAGCGGCGTAGCGAAGGGATTAGCTGGTTCCCCGGTTAAGGCGGGGTCTAACACAGATAGAGCCACGATACAAGCGAAAGACCCCATAATCACAACAGGGAACACGTACAGCAGGTCATTCGGCCAAGCTGGTTCGCCGTAATAGTTGTGACCCATGCCTTTCGCCAGTTTGGCTCTTAAATTTGGATCGCTCAGATCAGGTTTTTTCAGTGTCGCCATTTTTTAGTGTGCTCTCCTGCTTAAGTTGATTTAAAGCTTTTGTTAAAGCCATCAGAAGCGCGAGCATTAGCTTTTAGCTTAAGATGCGAGGGTTTGTTTTTTTGTTTCTTATGTTTCTGTTTGATTCTTCATAAGTTTAAAACAAACGACTCGCGCATTGAAACTATCAGCTCATCCCCGCTCCCTCACGACTTGTAATTACAATGGACCAGAAATGCCTTGCTTGCGAATCATCAAGAAGTGCAACAGCATGAAGACGGCAATCAGCCAAGGCAGGACAAAGGTGTGTGCGCTGTAGTAGCGAGTCAGCGTTGCTTGACCGACACTCGAACCGCCGCGCAACAAATCAGCTATCAGCGTACCGACCACGGGAATAGCTTCTGGTACACCGCTGACGATTTTCACAGCCCAGTAGCCAACTTGATCCCAAGGCAGCGAGTAGCCAGTCACGCCAAAGGAAACGGTAATCACCGCTAAGATGACACCTGTGACCCAAGTCAGTTCGCGGGGCTTTTTGAAACCACCTGTCAGGTAAACCCGGAAGGTGTGCAAAATCATCATCAGTACCATCATGCTGGCAGACCAGCGGTGAATCGAGCGAATCAGCCACCCGAAGTTCACTTCATTCATGATGTGTTGCACCGAGGTATACGCTTCGGCAACCGTTGGTCTGTAGTAGAATGTCATGGCAAATCCAGTGGCAAACTGGATGAGAAAGCACGTTAAAGTAATTCCACCCAAACAGTAGAAGATGTTGACGTGGGGGGGGACGTACTTGCTGGTGACATCTTCAGCTAGCGCTTGAATCTCCAAGCGCTCCTCAAACCAGTCGTAAACGTTAGCCATACAATCTCAAGTTCCTAGAAATCGATTCGCGGTTGATAAAGTTCCCAATCAGCAGTTTTGGGATTTTAGCAAAAAAGAATTTGCTCGTTTGCTTTTGAGCAATCAGAGTGTTCATAGTTTAAATAAAACTTTACACTCTGAAAAGAGGGTATTTATTGCGCTCTCCTAGCATCCAAACACACGAGATGTGGACACAAGGTAGATTTTATCTCTTTAGAAGTGGAATGCGCTTTGATCTGTTGACTGAACAACTTGATGAGAGCAATGCACCACTTCTATAAAAAAAGTAACATAGTCGAGAGATAGATTTCATCAAAAAGCTAGCTAGCTGGGCAAATGGCAATTTGGGTTGAACGTGGAAGTGAAAATGGGGTTCATGCACAAAAAGGTTTTTCGGGCGGGACTGTCACTGTTATTAGCATTTTGGGTGTTTTTTGGCAGCTTTTGCCAACCTGCTTTAGCTTTGAGCGACGAACAAAAGCTGGTAGCAGAAGTGTGGAGAATTGTTAATCGGACTTATCTAGATGAAACATTTAATCATCAAAACTGGGCATCGGTGCGGCGAAAAGCTCTAGAAAAGCCATTTCAAGACCATCAAGCGGCTTATTCTGCGATTCAAAATATGCTCAAGAGCCTTGACGATCCTTTTACCCGTTTTTTAAATCCAGAACAGTACCGCAGTTTGCAGGTCAATACTTCTGGGGAATTAACGGGAGTGGGGCTGCAAATCGCCCTCAACGCCGAAACTGGTAAATTGGAGGTTGTGGCTCCCATAGCGGGTTCACCGGCAGAAAAAGCTGGAATTCGACCGCGCGATCGCATCTTGAAAATTGAGGGCATCTCTACAGAAAAACTTACCCTAGACGAAGCCGCAACCAAGATGCGCGGACCGATTGGTAGTGCTGTCACCCTGTTCATTCAACGAGACACAGAGGAGGAATTGGAAATTAAACTGGTGCGCGATCGCATTGCGCTTAACCCAGTTGTCGCTGAATTACGCTCTTCCCCTGAAAAAACATCTATCGGTTACATTCGCCTCACACAATTTAATGCCAACGCTTCAATGGAGTTGGCACACGCTATTTCCAGTCTAGAAAAAAAAGGGGCTGATGCCTACATTCTCGATTTGCGAAATAACCCAGGCGGATTGTTACAAGCAGGAATTGAAATTGCCCGCTTGTGGTTAGAGTCTGGTACTATTGTTTACACTGTAAATCGCCAAGGCATTCAGGGGAGCTTTGAAGCTTTTGGTTCAGCCATAACTCGTGACCCCTTGGTTGTTTTGGTCAATCAAGGAACCGCTAGCGCTAGCGAGATTCTTGCTGGTGCATTGCAGGATAACGGTCGTGCCGTTTTGATAGGAGAAACCACTTTTGGTAAGGGCTTGATTCAATCCTTATTTGAATTGTCGGATGGTTCCGGCTTAGCTGTCACCATTGCTAAGTATGAAACCCCCAACCACCGCGATATCAATAAACAAGGTATAAAGCCAGATAAAGTCATTCCCTCTGAACCAATTACCCGTGAACAAATTGGTACCCAAGCAGATGTTCAATATCAAGCAGCCTTGGAACTTTTGGCGAAAAACTCTGTAGTGGCGGGAGCAGCGTAAGAAAAGAACGAAGAACGAAGAACGAAGAACAAAGCATAAAATTTTTCTTTCTTCAGTCTTGTTTCTTCTTTCTTCACTCTTTAAAAGAGGCGAGGCGCTCATAAGCATTATCTATAACTCGCTTCCCCCGGAGAAAGCCTGTATTTGCTCCGGGGCAAATGTACCGGAGTGTTTTTGGTGTGAAGCGTTCTAGTAGTAACTTGACACTGTTGATTTGTCGCAACCAGTGAAAGGTTTTGGTTGTTCGTAGGGGTACAGGTTCACCTTGCTGGTTGGGGAGGATATGACGCCCAGAAAACAGCACACCTCCTTGGTCATCGTAGTAAAGGCAAGACGAGCCAGGAGAATGACCAGGTGTCCAAATCAATTGTGCTGTTGAATTCAAGGTAAAATCTATACTAAAGGTCGTTAGGGCTAGTCCGGGTAATAAGTAAGCTTCTTGCTCTTGAATCAGAACCTCACAACTCAAGGCTTGCTGAATTTCTGCTGTTTTGCCAATAGCGCCGCGATGAGTGAGAAATAGGTAACGCACGCCTCCATGCGATCGCAAAAAATCTTGATTAATTTGATCCCAAGCAGGACAATCTATCAGGATATTGCCTTTGTTTCCTACAATAAAATAAGCAGTCCCCCCTAATGTGTCCCTATTTGGTGGAAATGCAAAAATTGGATTTCCCCCCCAGTCTGATTGGAGGTTTCCTTCGCTCGGGACTTCGTCACAGAAAACTGCCCGTGGTAGCTTGGCTGTATAACTAGACTCTTGAGGCAAGGGACACATGAGAAAAACCGCGTTCTTATGAGGAGTTGTAAAAATCGGGTCACAGTCTTGGACTTTTCCAGTGGCAACTTCAAAGACCAGTACCGTTGACCGTTGTAATAAAAATTAACTTTTGGGGGCATATGCTTGTAGGAAGTGCTGCAAAGCTCTGGACTACAAGCAAGGTTTAACATCTCAAAACAACTCAAGATAACATGAATTTCTGGTTTCTTCTTCTACTGGGACTAGTGACTTATTTAATGGTGCAGCGCAGTGTTGCTCAAATCACCAGAACACCTGTGTGGCTGCTGTGGCTGGTACTGATGATACCAGCACTGTTATGGACGACTTGGACGATGATATACGGGGCAAAACAACCTCCGCCAAGAGCGTTGATGATTTGGCCATTAATTATTTGTCCTTTGTTATACTGGGTGTTGTTTCAGTGGGGTCGCCGCTCACTCAAGCAGACTCATACTGAACCGCAAAAAGCAGTAGAATTACAACTGGATAGACGTAATCTGGATATACATAATACCGCAGAACCAGTCCCAGTGCGTCCCATAGAACCCCAGGAAGAAACCCAGCTACGAAATTGTTTTCCTTGGTCCGTATACTATCTTCAAAACATTGAGTATCGGCCCCAGGCAATAATCTGCCGAGGTCAGTTGAGAACTACACCAACAAACGCTTACGAGCGGATTAAGGCAAATATTGAAGAGCAATTTGGCGATCGCTTTTTAATTATCTTTCAAGAAGGTTTGAGTGATAAACCTTTCTTTGTGCTTGTTCCTAATACCCAAGCGATAAAAGGTAATACTCGCAATCAGGAGAAGATAACGCGACCAGGATTAGCGCTCATGCTGCTAGCAGTAACATTGGTAACAAGTACCTTCGTGGGTGTGAAAGTTGCTGGTGTAAATCCTACGATACTGACATCCAATCCTGCCGAACTTTTGAAAGGATTGCCCTATGCCTTAGCACTGTTAACGATTTTGGGCATCCACGAACTTGGTCACTATTTAACGGCACAGTACTACAAAATTCGCTCGACGCTGCCTTACTTTATCCCGATGCCTTTCTTTTTGGGAACCTTCGGTGCATTTATTCAAATGCGTAGCCCAATTCCCAACCGCAAAGCTTTATTTGACGTAAGTATCGCCGGACCAATCGCTGGCTTTATAGTGACCTTACCACTTCTGTTATGGGGTTTGGCTCATTCTGAGGTCGTTCCCCAAACTGAAAAAACAGGAATTTTAAATCCAGATGCGCTTAATCCCAAATATTCAATCTTGCTGGCGCTGCTTTCAAAGTTAGCTTTGGGCAGCCAGCTAACAGCAAAATCAGCTATTGATATGCATCCAGTCGCAGTAGCTGGGTTTCTAGGGCTGATTGTAACGGCACTGAATTTAATGCCGGTAGGACAACTGGATGGAGGTCACATCATCCATGCGATATTTGGGCAAAGAACAGCAGTTGTCATTGGTCAAATTTCTCGCTTGTTGCTGCTACTACTTTCTTTGATACAACCAGAATTTTTCCCCTGGGCGATTATCTTATTATTCCTGCCATTGGTTGATGAACCTGCTTTGAATGATGTCACCGAACTTGATAATAAACGTGACATCGGGGGGTTGCTAGCAATAGCTTTGTTAGTGATGATTGTGCTGCCACTACCGCAAGCACTTGTTGGCTGGTTACAGATTTAACTTCAAAGGGTTAGAAACTGTAACCTAATTCCTACCCATCTCTACCCATTAATGGACTTTTTTGGGTAAGTATCATGGGTGTTAAGTTACAATGGAGTCACGCTCAACCAGTGCGGGTTAGCAACGCTCAATTAGGGTGAAACCTATTAGACACGTACTACAAACTGGTTTTATCAAACTAAATAATCTCAAGGGAAATCCAGTACAAGTACTGTCTCTAACTGGGAGTTCGTGGTGAGACCAGTCCTGCAGGAGGGTCTCCCGACCTAGGGAACTGGCGAACCCGAAGGGTCAAACGATGGTTTAACCAAAGTAAGCAGCAATGCGCTTCGGATGATTTCTTGGAACTTATACCGCAGAGTTCCCATTGTCCAGATTTATCCACTTGTGGGTAGCTTTGGTCAGGTTTTTAGAAGCAGTAAGGAAAACCTTACGATTTTTGGTCTAATCAGAGCGAAAATTGCTGTAACGCAAATGCACACAAATTCATTATCTGTGTGCATCTGTACGGCAGTTGCTTCAACGGGGGGAACCCCCCTCCGGGTTCACCAGTCGCCTGCGGAGGGTTTCCCTCCTGCAGCGCTGGTTCACCGCAACGCACTGCCTTGTCTATCTGTGATTCTAAATACAGCTCTGGAACTTTTGCAAGATACTCGGTAGCTACACATTTTTGCAGAATATAGCTCTTATCACTATCTTGCAGTCTTCAAGCTATCAATTTGCTTTGTAAACAAATCACTGAAAATACTCATGACAGTGCGATCGCGTACTTTAATATTGACAGTGACTGACATTCCCGATTGCAGAGGTAATTGCTGATTATTCACAAGCAGAGATTGTCGATCCAAGCGAATTTTGGCAGGGAAGCTGTCGTAAGGACGAATTTGTTCAGGTGGTAGAGCATCAGAGCCAATCCAAACTAACTCACCTTTAAGCTCACCAAACTCAGTAAAGGGATAAGAGTCAATTCTAACATTAACTCTCATTCCCTTTTTGACAAAACCGATGTCTTTATTAGTGATAAAAACTTTAGCTGTAAGAGCTTCCTCCGGTACAATTTTGACAACTGGTTGACTAGAATTAGCAACAAATCCTGGAGACTTAGCTTGCAAATCGAAAACAATGCCATCGGCGGGAGAACGCAATTCTTGATATTGTAAAGTTACCTGAGCTTGGCTGATCTGACTATCAATTTCAGCAATCCGCTTCTCATCTTCTATGATTACCTTGTTCAACTCGCTATCGAGGTTAGCAATTTGTTTTTCATTGTCAGCAATTTTCGTGGAGATTTCCTTTTTTGCAGCAACTATCGTATTTCGGATCTTTTCTTTTGATTGGGCGATCGCAAATTTTAAACGTGCTTGCTCCTGAACTAACTGTTCCACCTCAGCTTGCTGCTGGCTAACTTGCTGTTTTTGATTGAGGTATTGCAGACGAGAAATTCCTCCTTGTTTAGCAAGTGTCTCTATGTTGTTGAGAATTGTCTGACTCACTGCCTTAGTTTCTTGAGCAGAGGATAACTGAATTTGAGTCTGACTCAGTTGTCTTTGTAATTTTTCTGTTTCCAATGCAGCATCTGCAAGTCGAGAATTTAATTCCGCTTTGCTAAATTCTAAACGTGCTTCTTCTTCTGGCGCTAACTGCGTATTTTTAACTCCACTCAACTGAGCGCGATACAACCGATTTTCTGCTACCAGTGCCATTCGGTTTTTTGTCAGAGAAGCTAGCCCTGGTGGTAAATTGATTTGTGAGATCGATAGCTGTGGGTTTGATAAAGCATTTTTCGCAACAAGTTGAGAGCGGTAGAATTGAATTTCTTGCCTCAATGTATTGCGAACTTTCTGTAGAGAAACAAGTTGAGATTTTGCTGCTGTTGGATCTAGCCTCAACAGTAAATCACCACGACGTACTTTTTGTCCGTCCTTGACATAAACAGCTTTAACAACTCCGTTTACAGGTGTCTGTAATTCTTTGACGGTATCTTGCGGTTCTAGCTTTCCTTGAGCTGGAATCGCTTCCTCAATTTTGGCTACATTCGCCCAAATCACGACCAAACTTGTCATTCCTATCAGTCCCCAAAGAATAGTTCGTGACCAAAAAGGCGATTGTCTTAAAACAACAGATGGTGTAGATTCGCTATTCTCACTAGAAGATACGGGTACTTTGATTTCACTCTCTAATACTCTTTGAGAGAGTAAAGGTTTTTGCTCAAATTTGGTTCCGTTTAGTTCACTCATAGCCATAGTCACCAGTTAAGAGTCAAGAGTTGTCAAGGCGCTTTCATGAGAGCGCGTCTGTACATTAGAAACGCTTTTATTCAAGGCGTCTGTACATTAGTCAAGAATTAAGAGTCAAAAATTATTCTTCTTCCCTGCTCCCCTGTTTCCCTGCTACCCTGCTTTCCTGCTTCCCGTCTCTTTAACAGTTACCAGTTATCAGTTATCAGTTATCAGTTATCAAGTACCCGCAGTATCAAGATGTCCCAAGTCAATCTTCTCACTGGTCACTGCGGCTGGTACTGGTCACTGGTCACTGCGGCTGGTACTGTTCACTGTTCACTGTTTTAAAGTTGTGATTCCTGTTGTTGAAAAAGGCAGTAGTAACGTCCTTGTTGCGCCATTAGTTCATCGTGGGTTCCCTGTTCTACAACTAACCCTTGATCTAATAGCAGAATGATATCAGCATTCTTCACTGTACTTAAACGGTGGGTAATAAAAAACACTGTTCTACCCTGAAAAGCAGCTGCCAAATTCTGACAAGCTTGGCGTTCAGACTGGTAATCTAAAGCACTGGTTGCTTCATCGAGAATCAGCAAGCGGGGGTTTTGCAAAACTGTACGAGCGATCGCAATACGCTGGCGCTGTCCTCCAGATAAAGCTGAACCTCTCTCCCCGACTCTGGTGTTATAACCATTGGGCAGAGACATAATAAAGTCATGGGCGACAGCAACTTTGGCTGCTGTCATAATTTCTTCAGTTGTCGCATCCGGATTTGTCAGCGCAATATTTTCCTGTATAGTGCCGTCAAACAAAAGTGAGTCTTGAAGCACCATGCCAATTTGACGGCGTAGGGAATAGAGTTCTATTTTGGCGATGTCGTAGCCATCGACGAGAATTCTGCCAGACTCCAAGTCATATAGTCGTGGTAAAAGCTTGGTCAAAGTGCTTTTCCCAGAACCACTTTGTCCCACAATGCCGACAAATTTTCCTGCTGGAAAATCAAGGTTAATATTATTCAACTGAAGTGGACCATTGGGTGCAAAGCGAAACGAGACGTTTTCATACTTAACAGCGCCTTTAATTGGGGGTATTGGAATATTTTTGCGGTCTTCTTCGTCAGTTTCCGACGGAGTATCCAAGATATCAGCGAGGCGTTCCAAAGAGAGAGCTGTTTCTTGAAAGTTTTGCCACAATTGGGTTAATCGTAGTAAAGGAGCCGTGACGTAGCCAGCAATAATACGGAAGGCAATAAGTTGTCCTAAGGTGAGTTGTCCTTTGAGTACTAGGTAGGCTCCCACCCATAACACAAACAAGGAAGAAACTTGGTTAAGAAAATTGCTAGTGACACTAGCAGCAGTGGAAGTAACAACAGTTTGAAAACCAGCAGTCACATAGTTACTGTAGTATTGTTGCCACTGCCAGCGCGATCGCAACTCAATATTTTGCGCTTTGACTGTTTGAATCCCTGACAGCGCTTCTACTAAATAAGATTGTGTTTGGGAATAACGCTCAGCTTTGGTACGCAGTTGTCGGCGCACGATGGAGGAAAAAAACATCGTCATCACAGCAAACACGGGTACAGTCGCCAAAGCAACAAGAGTCAGTATCCAACTGTAGAACACCATCACCACGATGTAGATTGCACCAAAAACTGCGTCCAACACCACTGTTAAAGCAGTTCCTGTCATAAAAGAGCGGATATTTTCCAGCTCATTAGCGCGAGTCGCTAGTTCCCCTACAGGACGCCGTTCAAAATAGCGCAAGGGTAAACGGAACAGACGGTCAATAATTTCTGAGCCTAAAGTCAGATCAATTCGGTTAGTCGTATCGACAAATAAATAAGTGCGGACACTAGTTAAAAGTCCTTCAAAAACAGCCATCATGAATAGCAAAACACCCAACACATTCAGGGTTTCAAAGCCGTTTTGAATAATCACTTTGTCGATAATTATCTGGATGACTAACGGATTAGCCAGACCAAAGACTTGGACAAAAAAGGAAGCAATTAGGACTTCGAGTAGAACTTTGCGGTATTGCAGCAGCGAAGGGATAAACCAACGTAAGCTAAACCGTTGTTTCGGGGTATATTTGGCAACCTTGAGCAGCAATACCTGACCTTCTTCGCCCCAATTCTCAACAAAATAGTCAGGCTCTTGCTGGATAATGCCAACTTCTGGTACACCTAGCACCAACTTCTTTTCGCTAATTTCATAAATAATTGCGAAAGTATCTTGCCATCGAATCATCGCAGGAGCTTGCAGTTTTGTGATTGCTCTGGCTGAGACAGTGATAAATTGAGTATTTAGCCCGATTAGTTCAGCAACCGCACCGCAAAGCTGTAGTGAAAGGGTTTGAGTACGCTCAACCTGGTTGGTCAAGACTTGATGAATCACATCCCGGCGAAAGGGCATATTTAAATGCTGGCTCAGCATTTGGAAGCAAGCCAAAGTCGCGTTTAGAGGACCTCTACCATGAACATGAGGATACTTTGGCTGTGATTGACTGCTCGATGGTTTTTCTGGCTGGCGAGGATGGTCAGGTGCATAAGGTATTTGCCCCAGCAAGGGGTTTATCCTTGAGGAATCTCTGATTGCAGACGCAGACGCAGAAAGGGTTGCCCGAGGCAAACCTACCAAGCGAACAAAACCAAAATTCTCTACGTCTAGATAGGTTACGACATTTTCTAGTTCTAAACGACTTCCCACAGGAAAATCTTTTAGCATCCCGCCACTGACAAACCACACCAGTTCAGGGTCTAGCTGCTCCAAAGGTATTGTTTCCTCTAGGAACGTGCAGACAACTGCTTCGTCTAATACTTTTAGAGTCAATTCTTTGATATCTGTCACACCATATGAAACTAGCACAGCTTCACTATCCGCTCGCGGTCCTAATTCAGCACTCAGTAGCTCAAAAACCTCGACAGCACTACAGCGATTCTCAAAGTAAATACCAACAGCAGGAGAATTTCTGAGCAACGCTAAAAACTCTGTGGCGTTTAGAGTCAGACAAACGATTTCTGTAGAAGCTATGACTGTTTCGCATGGAATCCCCCTTAGCAAACTAGTCCAACCCAGAATTTCTCCGCTTTTAACTAATTGCAGTGTTTCAGGCATCTGAGTATTAGGGTCATAACTCAGCAAGCGAGCCTGTCCTTCATAAATGATTGATATTTGAGCAGGCATTTGGTTCCGCACCAAAAGATTTTGACCCATGCGGTAACGCAACATCTCAAACTTTGGAATTAATTTTGCCAGTTCTGATGTTGGCAGTTGATTGAAGGGGAATAATTCAGAGATGAACTCTTGTATAGAAGCGGTATAAGTCATGCGGTTTTGGATTAGCTATTTGTCCTTAGTCATGAGTCATCAGCCAAAAGTCTGAGACTTTTGACTTTCATCCCACTAGTTTTAATCCCTTTCACCCTTCGGGTATCTCCTCCGGAGACGCTACGCGTCCCTCGCTTTGCGAGGAGCTTACGCTAACCCGTTCAGTGTATCCATGGCTGATTCGGGAGCAGCTAGCTGTGCTAACGCCGCTCTTGCGTGTCCACGGTGAGGGGTTTACGCCAGTTCCCGCTTGTTGGGAAACCCTACCAAGAGCGCTGCTTGCTCGCTGGCTCTTTCATGGGAACTTGAAGTTTCCCATCTGTGCACCTGAATTCAGAAGGGGGTATCGGCTGAAAGTACAACAGAAGTTAATTGTTTATCCCTGCTTTTTGAGCCACATTTCAAACAGTTTCTCTCTTGAGTTACTAGCACATTGGTTGATCCAATCGTGCAAAGATAAATTTCTTCAGGCACTGCAATACAAACCACTCTCCCATCTCAGTGGAACATCAAAGTTAATTTGGTTTAGTTATGGCAGATATTTGCACCAATATTGAATAGAGTGCTTTCGGTAGTTTTCTCTGTTGTTATCTTACTTACTCCCCTAGCTCGTGTATGGGAGATTGAAACAACCCTGGCTATTTTTTGGTAAGCACTCCTGCTTGCACTTTATTTTACTTTGTCAGGAATGAAAAATCAGCACTATATTAATTTAAGTGTGATTTTAAGGAGATTGTACCGTAAAAACGTATTTACTTTTGCAAAATTTTACACAAGTCACGGTACTATTACTGTACAATTGTTATATTTTTTACTTAAAAACTATAATGAAAAGTTTTTTTTAAAACTTTACCAATGAAATAGCCCCCGCTAACGGGGGCTATTTCATTTAAAACTTTAACTATCTTGACATTTCCACAGCGAAAAAGCGATGGGATTCTTGGGCTGAGAGCGCGCTTTTAGCTTGCGCCTAGTTGCGTCTTACTTTCTCATGTCACACCGTTGCAGATGCTTCCTCAAGCGTTAATTTCCGTGTGCCCCACGGTATTCTATCAATTCTACCACAGCCGCTCTACAACACTTGGACAAATGTAGACAAAATTGAACAACGTTAAAGAATCCCCCAGCTTTTTGTTAACTTACGCGATCGCGATCGTTTCATAGCTGTGGGGAGTGTCAATAAGCAAAAGTGACATACTCCTACACTGACTGCAAGCAGTGAGCGTGTAGGCTTCTCAGCGACTCCCGGTATCCCGTCGGACATTAACTGAGCTTTATTTTGATTCCACGGGATGCCCCACCGCAGAATTGAACAAGTACAAATGTTCAAGCCTTTGTACTGTCAGAGTTTTACCTACCCACAGGATTGCACTTACGAGAAGTCTAGTTACTGGGTAGAACCCCATACTCTGAGTTGTCAAGGTACTGTTTTAGGAATGACCAGCATTTTCGGCTTTGTCATCTGATACTATTGTAATGCAAATATCATTACAAGTCAAATGACAAAAGTGAATTTAAATGTCCGCATAGATCACAAAGAAATGGAAACACTAGAAAACTATGCAAGGGAGACAGGAAGAACCAAAACAGATATTATCCATGAATACATCAGAAGTTTGGCGATTCGTCGCCCACCCCATCACTTATCTGATTAAAATCAAATATTGCTCAAGGGTGGGACTCCTCACCGCCCCAAAATTCATCTCATCACTCCCCTCACGGGTGAGTGAGAGGCTTCTTTTGGCTCTAGCTAACTTAATGCTGAGTTAGTTGCCTCAGAAGCTTTTGCTGTAGGCTGACTGCCACCCATGCGAATCTCAGAAGTGAACGAAGCCATACTAAAGCCACCAAAACGTTTCAGCACACTCACGCGCATCCGTAAATTGGGACTGGCAAACCACAAGCGTTCCTCAGACCACATAGTTTCATACTCTGTAATTAGAGTTAACGCCTCATCACTGCCCATCTTGTAGCGTCCGGCGACAGGTGCTTTCTCGGCATAGCCCATTTCCCGCAGCAACTTGCCTTCATTGGGATTATCTTCGTCTGGAACGGCAACCAACACTGTAGAACCTGTGTGCTTTTCTTCATCCCATTCCATCGTGCCATTCCAAGTGACTCTCGCACCACAGGAAGCGCCTTTCGGGTCAATTTCGTACTGTTGACATAGTTTGACCACTTCTGGATGATCAGCAGGCAGCGTCTCTATCATGATGTCTGATTTGCCGTCTTCTGATTGCTTAAAAGCCAGATGGTGACTGGTACGATGGGAAAACCATTTACCAACGCTCAGTTGAAAAAACTCTTCTATATTCATCAATGAAATTACCTTGCTTCAAAATCCTTTTCTCTTACTTATTCCAAGGTAGCAGGAGCGAGGTCCCAGGGATGAGGAATTAGGGAGTGATTTCGACCGTACTCCCCGCACTTTTTTCTGTACACACCTTTAAGCTTGATTTCCTGCTTCTTCCAACCGTTTAAGGGAAATCCTCGCTGCCTCAGCAACGTGTTTATGGTTATCTTTTTCCAGGTATTTTAAAGCCGAAATACTCTTGGGGCTGGGGAGATGACCTAAGGCTTCTGCAAGACGCTGGCGCACTAACCAATCTTCTGATTGGGCAAAGCGCAGAATTTTATCTACTGACTCGATGTCTTTGATTTCTCCTAGCGCGGCGATCGCTGCTTGGTGTAAGACAACTTCCTCGCTATCCAATGCTTGAATGAGGATTTCACGGGCGCGCAGGTCTTTAAGATTACCAAGAGCTACCGCTGCACTAAAGCGTACTAGCCAGTCTGTATCTTCATAAAATATCCGCATCAGCGGTTCAAGAGCTCGAACATCTTCTAAGTATCCTAAAGCACCTGCAGCGTCGGCACGGATACCATAATCTGGGTCGGTTTCCAGAATTCGCACCAAAATTGGGTAACATTCTTCTGTTTGCTTGATTCCCAAGGCAAAAATTGCCATTGATCTGATTTGCAGCGATTCGTCATCCAATACCTTTTTAATTAAAGGGACTGCATCCTCTGCGGGAACATTCCTCAACGAAGCAAGGGCTACCATGCGATCGCCCGAATTTGAACTTTCTAACCGAGTGGAAATTTCTTGTAAGCTTGGGGCTGCCATTTAGTCTAAAGCCTTTTTTCCATTCATGTTTATATTAAGTATCATTACAAATTCTCAGGCATATTAGCTAAATAGAGTGGTGCGCATATCCGTACCAAGTTTATCCAAAGATACAACCATAAAACCTGGCGTTAAGCTTATACCAGCAATAGACATCTCCAGAAATTAATTGTGCATTGTCTACCATCCTTGTAGAGACGCGCCATGGCGCGTCTCTGTTTTTCACCAGATGTGCCAACCAAGTTTTGCAAGTTTCAATCCCGTTCGATCAATAAAAGTTAACTTCTGAGTGTTTGTCTACACAAGTGCCAGAGAGCCTCCTAGTTCTGGGGTTACGGAAATTTTGTTAAAATTTTTGTCAATTTCGGAAACAAATCTTAATCAAAGGAGTCGTATATTTACATAGTCTCAAGCTAACACCCATGAAAGCTCAACAATCTCAACAGTTATTTGCTAAAACAGTTGGTATTGCGATCGCTACAGCTAGTCTTTTGGTCAGCGTTCCAACCTTCGCTGGTTCTCAGCCAGCTTCATCGAGCAAGCCTGCCACATCGGTTTCTCAAACAACTGCTACAGGTACAATTATCGATGTTGCCAGCGCCAATCCTTCTTTCAAGACTTTAGTAGCAGCTGTGAAGGCAGCAGACCTTGTAGATACCCTGTCTGGTAGTGGTCCATTTACTGTATTTGCACCCACAGATGCTGCATTTGCAGCTTTACCTAAGGGAACTTTGCAGAAACTGCTTAAGCCAGAAAACAAGGCAACCTTGCAAAAGATTTTGACTTACCATGTTGTACCTGGCGCAGTTGATTCCAAAACCCTCAAATCTGGTCAAGTCAAAACAGTTGAGGGTAGCTCAGTTAACGTTAAGGTTAATAAAGGTAGTGTTACGGTAGATAAGGCAAAAGTCACCAAAGCAGATATCAAAGGCAGTAATGGCGTAATTCATGTGATTGATAAAGTCATTCTTCCTGCTGATCTGAAACTGTAGTATCTCACAGCAATTTTCAAATCAATAAACTACACATACACCTCTCTCCTCATAGGAGAGAGGTTTTTAACTTCCTTCCCAACCCTTGTAAGGGTTGCGGCTGAGACAATACATTTACTTCTGACGTTCCTTAAGTTTCAGTAAAATTTGTGCATGCACCTCACGGCTAAGTGGGTAAAAATACGTTAAAACTAAGCCACAAATCAAAGCGATCGCTGGTATGGGACCAATAGAAAAGCGAATCACTTCTAACACCGAATCTGGTTGAATTGGTATCGGGATTTCGTTTGTGGGTTTAATATAACCAGCGCTACCCAATTGTTGTAAAACCAAGTTCACTGCAATCCCCAAGCTGATTTTTTGCACAAACACTATAAAACTATAAAAAATGCCTTCTCGTCGCTGACCTGTATTTAATTCATCAAGTTCAATCACATCAGGTAACATCGACCAGGGAACAAGATAAGCCGTAGATACTCCAAAACCTGCTAAGACTGCTAAAACGTACATGAACACAACTTGACCTGGCTGTACGAAAAACAGTCCACTCTGGGCGATCATCCACACACTCATTCCCATGAAGTACACGGCTTGTTTACCGTAGCGCCGACTGATAGCACTCCAAACAAACAGCATAGACATAGCAGTTCCTTGCACCGCCAAAAGCACTAAGCTAATGTGCCATTGTGGAAGACGCATCCAACTGGTGACATAATAGGGAATAATACCAGCCGTTAGCTGCACAGCTAACCAAGAACACAAATAAATGCCCACCACAAATAAGAAAGGGCGATTGGTAAAAGCAATTTTGAGTTGCTGCAATAAGGGAATAGAAACAGTTTGCTCGGTTTCTGGGTGTAACTTTGCTACAGCTTGGGCGCGTTTTTTGGTTCCCCAAACACACCAATACACGGGCAAAACAGAGATAATGGCACAAATGGCTCCTAGTAGTAAAAACTGTTGGCTGCGGTTACTAGGAATCATGAGGGAGATGACTAAACCGATAACCAGCGCAAGAATGCTACCGCCAATAGAAAAGGTAAAGCGAAAACTGTTAAGACTGGTGCGTTCGTCGTAGTCTTGGGTGAGTTCTGCTGTCAGAGCAGTGTATGGTAAATTGACAATTGTATAAAAAGTATTAAACAAAATTGAAATTGCAGTGTAATACCAAAATAAGCCCCACTGATTCGCCTGATCGTTATTACTGAAGTGGGGTACAATCCACTGCAAAAAAAAGAACACTCCAAAGGGAATTGCTCCCCAGATCATCCAGGGATAGCGCCTTCCCTGCTGGCTTTGGGTGCGATCGCTCAACACCCCCACCATCGGATCGTTCACCGCATCCCAAACTTTCCCGACGAGCTGGGTTTGTCCTGCTAAATTGGGATTTAAACCAGCGACATCCGTAAGGAAGGGAGACAAATAAGAAATCCCAATCATAGCAGAGATTGCAGTACCCAAATCCCCAGCACCGAAAGCAAGCTTGGTACTCAAATCCAGTTTTTCACTTTCAGGAGTCTGTTGGGAATAACTCTCAGAAGCAGAATCGCTCATAATATCTTGCGCTCATATTAAAATCAAAGGAATTTGTCATACATTCTTAGCAATAAATTAAGTTCCCTATGCCAGACCTTTACGTTTCTTGGTCAGATTATCACCAAAAAATTGAACAACTGGCTGCTCAAATTTATGAATCCGGCTGGAAATTCAACCAGATTGTTTGCCTTGCTAGAGGGGGGCTGCGAGTGGGAGATATCCTCTCACGTATTTATAAGCAGCCTTTGGCAATTTTGGCAACCTCATCATACAGTGGCTCTGGTAAGCAAGAAAGAGGAAAATTAACATTTTCTCGTCACTTGACGATGACCACTGAAAATTTAGGTTCGCGCATTCTTTTGGTGGATGACTTGGTAGACTCTGGGGTTACACTCAAGGAAAGTATCCCTTGGCTAAAACAATACAGTGATTCTCCAATTGAGGAAATTCGTACTGCTGTTATCTGGTACAAAGCTTGTTCGGTTATAGCACCTGATTACTACGTTGATTACTTGTCTGACAATCCCTGGATACATCAGCCTTTTGAACCTTACGAATTAATGAGTCCTGAGGATCTTGTGGCAAACGTGAGTCAGTTGTGTTGACGGGATTTGTCATTCGGAACGCAACTCAGCGCTCTTGTAGATAGCAATGGGAAAATAAAGCAAATGGTTCCAGTCAAAATTGAACTGACGCTACAAGAATTCCTTGCACTGCCAGAAGAGGATATTACCTATGAATTAGTAGATGGAGAAGCTCGACCAAAGATGTCTCCTAAAAGATTCCATTCTAGACTCACAGGCGCACTTTATACCCTCTTGACTCAGTGGTGCCAAAATAGCAGCGGTGAAGTAGGCATTGAGTGGGCGGTCACTCTTAAGCGCAATGGTCGAGATTGGGTGCCAGTACCAGATCTACTCTATATTTCCTATTCTCGCCTGCCGAGCGATCGCCTCTTCGATGAAGCTTGCCCAATTCCTCCAGAGTTAGCCATCGAAATAATTTCTCCAGAGCAAACTTTTGGAGAAATGAGCGAAAAAGCTACAGATTACCTGAATGCAGGTGTAATGAGGGTTTGGGTAATTGATAGTAAAGCCAAAACTATCACCATTTTTTATCCTGATGCTCCACCGCAGACAAAAAGAGGAGAGGCAAGTTTAGCCGATCCGCTTTTTGATGGGCTTCAACTCACACCTGCGTCAATTTTTCAACTAGCAGGAATTCCTTAGAATCAAAACAGCCACAACCAAATCGGCAGAGTCACCAGTAACACCATCGATCCTACAGCCAATGCAGTCACTGCAAGGTCGCGATCAAGATTGAAGGTTTCCGCAAGAACCAATGTGGCAAAAGCTGGAGGCATCGCCATTTGCAGTACGATCGCCCGTGCTGTTGTCCCAGTTAAACCAAAAAGTGGTATAACACAGCCTAAAATCAGAGGGACGAGTAGCATTTTGATGCCTATGCTAACGCTTGCCCTTGGTAAGCTATGCCATGAAGTAAGTTTACTTAGTCGCATCCCAATCAACACCAGAGATAAGGCTACCCCACTCCAAGCAATTTGCTCTAGCCAAAATTCAACGGGTGCAGGGATTTTTACCTGTCGAAATAGTAACCCAAACCCGAAACTCCATAGAGTAGGATTGATGATAATTGCCTTAACAACCTGTAAATGAGTATGAATACCACCGCCATAACGAGCCGCTAGAGCAGCACCTAGTCCGTAAGCCCCGAGTGTTGTCCCGAGTAAATCATAAAACAGCGCCCAGGCAAAGTATTGTGTACCAACTATTGACAAGGTAACCGGATAACCAATATAACCTGTGTTGCCCACCATTGCCGCTAAGATAAAACTCCCTTGAGTCGATTTGTGGGGTACAGTGTTTGTCAGATGAGCCTGCGCTTTTATTCCTACCCAAGCGAAAACTGCGCCTAGTAAAATGGCTAAGTGGGCGATCGCTGCTGCCATCCAAATTTGTCCTGACAAATCGGCTTTGCGTAGAAAAGCTACAATGCTTATCGGTACTCCTACCCAGAATAAGAACTGCCCTACACGGGTAGGAACTATAGCAGGTAGTTTGCGTCCCAAAGTGTATCCGACTAGGACGGGGAACACTAACTTGACGTAGAGTTCTAGGAGGTTTGTCAAAATGAAACCTAGGTATGTAGATGCAAAATTTTACCTCGCAGCGTTTCTTTTTCTCCAGTTTTCCGAAAATTTGGGTTTAAAGCCCCGTCTGCGCATGAGCGGCTTTTGTATGCTAAAATATTTACGTAGGGTTTTTCCACGCAAATGATTGTCCTGGAGTTCAAGGCTAAGGGAAAAACAACTCAATACACTGCCATTGATTCGGCAATTAGGACGACTCAATTTGTCCGCAACAAAGCCGTTCGCCATTGGATGGATAACCAAGGTGTAGGACAGAAAGATCTATATCGCCTGAGTAAAGTATTGAGAGATGAATTTCCTTTTGTTAAAGCCCTGAACTCTAGCGCTTGCCAAGCAGCCATCGAAAGAGCTTATAGTTCGATAGCTCGGTTCTACGATAACTGCAAAAAATCCATTCCTGGAAAGAAGGGCTATCCACGCTTTCAGAAAAATTGCCGTTCAGTCGAGTACAAAACTTCTGGGTGGTCTTTATCTGAAACTCGCAAACAAATCACTTTCACGGACAAAAAAGGAATTGGCAAGCTTAAACTTAAGGGAACGTGGGATTTAAACTTCTATCAACTAGAGCAGATAAAACGAGTAAGGTTAGTGCATCGGGCTGACGGATACTACGTTCAATTTCTTATTAGAACAGAAAGCGTTGTACAAGATGTGCAACCAACAGGCAAGAACATTGGATTGGATGTAGGACTCAAAGAATTCTATACCGATACCAATGGTCATACTGAGCCGAATCCTAAGTTTTATCGGATTGGTGAGAAACGGCTGAAGTTTCGACAACGACGCGTATCTCGTAAAAATATTGGCTCTGCCAACCGGAAGCGCGCCATTAATAAGTTAGGGCGAGTACACCTCAAAATAAGTAGGCAGCGTGAAGAACATGCCAAGCGAGCGGCACGTTGCGTAATCCAATCTAACGATTTGGTTGCCTACGAAGATTTGAGGATTAAGAACTTAGTTAGGAATCATTGTCTCGCTAAGTCGATTAATGATGCAGGTTGGTATCAATTCAGAAAGTGGTTGGAGTATTTTGGGATTAAGTTTGGCAAGATAACGGTTGCAGTAAACCCTGCCTATACCTCCCAAGAATGCTCTAAGTGCGGCACTCATGTGAAAAAGTCTCTGTCTATGAGAACTCACGCTTGTCAGTGTGGTTTTGTGCTGGATAGAGACTCGAATGCTGCCATTAATATTCTGAAGTTAGCCTTGAGTACCACAGGGCATGTGGGAACTTGGGTCTATGACCCGAACGCTTCGGGAGATTCGACCTCTACTTTGGCTGGAGCAATCTTGTCAGAGCAAGTTGGATCTATGAACGAAGAATCCTCACGCCTTTAGGCTGGGGAGTGTCAAAATCTGTTATGGATATTGAACAAACGCAGGAGCTGACTCTTGGATAATGCTGGGTTTTCTGAAAAACCGCAAGATACACCATCTACTTCTGGTGAAGATATTCCAGAAGCTTTACGCGATACTCCTGATGCAGCCCCCAAAGTAAGCATTCGCCCATTGGTTTTGATGATTGGGGGAGTTGTGGGAGTTGCCTTGATAGCCGTCGTCAGTGGTTTTTTGTTTTTCGTCGTCGCACCCAAAAAAGCAAAAGATTCTCAGCCTTCGCCTCTTAGTTCAACTCCTGTAACTCCATCAAAAGCGGGTAATTCAGCCACCTCGAAGGATAATATAGTCTTGGGGCATTTTTCCTACACAGAAGCCCCTGAGTCAGAACTACAACCGATTTCTAATGATAGGCGCATCAAAATGCGAAAAGCCGCAGCGCAGAAGTTTCTAGAAATGGTAGCAGCAGCGCGGAGTGCGGGAGTCGTTTTGGTGCCTATTTCCGGTTTTCGCTCTATAAAAGACCAAGAACAGTTATTTTTTAGCGTTGGTGCCCAGCGGAATCAGACACCAGCGCAACGGGCTGCTGTTAGCGCTCCCCCCGGTCACAGTGAACATCATACAGGTTATGCTGTGGATATTGGGGATGCAGCAGCACGAGCAACCGATCTGAATCCAAACTTTGAAAAAACTAAGGCTTATCAATGGTTACAGGCAAATGCAGCACGTTTCGGCTTTGAGATGTCCTTTCCGAAAGACAATGTTCAAGGTGTGAGTTATGAACCTTGGCACTGGCGTTTTGTAGGCGATCGCGATAGCTTAGAAACTTTTTACAAAGCTAAAAATTTGAAACCCGCTCAAATCCAATCAACCCCTCAGTAGTTCATGTGCCAAGGAAAGAAGCGAACAAAGGGGAGAAAAGACCCCCCTCATTTTCCTGATCCTCTTGATTAGACCCCACATTCCGCAGTATCAAAACATAACTTGGTACGATTTCTTGCTTTCCGTGTTGACTTGAGCTTTAAATCTAAAAGATATTAGGACTTACTCAGTGTAGTCCCGAAACGTAGTTAAACGGTGTCAACCATAGTTTTTGGGTTCAAAA